>JANOYK010000825.1:0-3173 GCA_031428855.1 Burkholderiales bacterium
GCCTGTTCGACGACGTCGACCAACTCGAATTGCGCTATGGGGCGAAAGCGGCTCCCCAAGCCCTTGCGGATCGCTTCGTAATAGGCGACTTCCTTGATGAACTCCTGCCGTGCGGCAGCGCCAAGCCGGACTTTATTCACGGCGCGATGCGGCGCGCTTCCTCCAGCACTTCGTCGAGATCATAGGTCTCCATCTCGTCGCGTCTCCAGGCCTGGATGCGCCGTTCAATCTCTCGATCCCAGGCCGTTTCAATCTCTGGTGCGGGTGGCTCAACCAGAGACTTCAGCAGCAACTCGACGAGTCGCTCGCGTTCGTCCGGCGCAAGACGCTGCCCGCGCTCGGCAAGCTCAAGGACTGGATCAGGCATGGGGTCTCCTCGATAGAACTTTGTATCTTATAACCGTGTCCGCAAGGTAAGCGCTATTCATGAATAGCGCACTTGTTTCAACTTTTGCAACAGTTGGCACATCATACGCGGCCCTCAATACACCCCAGTGCAAGCATTTGGATGTTTCGTCATGCGCAGAGATTTTGCCGAGCCTGCACTGCAAACCTACAGCGGGAGTTGCAGCGCGCCACGCACCATGCCGCGCAGCGCGGCAAACGAGGGTTCGAGCGCCTGCGCGCTGGTGTTGAGCGTGAACTCGGCCTTGGAATAAAACGCCGCGCGCCCGGCCAGAATGCGCTTCAAATCTTCCATCGCCTCGCGGCTGGCCGCCATCGGGCGCAGATCGCCCTGTGCGGCGACCCGCTGCATGTGGTCTTCGGGTTCAGCCTGCAGCCAGACCGTGGTGCAGTGCGCGAGCAACTGGTTGAAGGTGGCGGCGTCGGATACCAGACCGCCGGGAATCGCCAGCACTGCCTCGGGATAGATCTGGATCGCTTCTTCGAGCGCGCGCCGCTCGTAGCGGCGGTAGGCGTTGACGCCGTACAGCGCCTGAATTTCGGCGACGCTGCAGCCGGCGAATTTTTCGATCTCGCCGGAGAGTTCGACAAACGGAAAGCCCAAGTCGTCGGCGAGCATTTGCCCCAGCGTCGATTTGCCCGCGCCACGCAAGCCGATCAGCGCCACGCGCGGGCTGCGCGCGGCATTGCTGCCGCCGGTGCCGAGCAACTCGCCGACGGCCACGCGCGCGCGGCGCAGCGTGGCGTCGTCACGATGCTCCAGCAATTCGCGCAGCAGCAGCCACTCGGGCGATGAGGTGGTCACGTCGCCAACCAGTTCGGCCAGAGAACAATGCAGCGCGCCGGCCACTTGCAGCAACACGATGATCGACGCATTGCCGACGCCGTATTCGAGATTGGCCCAATGGCGCTCCGATACGTCAGCCGCCAGTGCGGCCGCCTTGCGCGTCATGCCCTGGCGTGCGCGCAGGTTGCGCACCCGCTCGCCGAGGGCTTCGAGGAAGGGGTGCTTGCCGGCGCCACCTGCAACCGGCACTGTGACCGGGACCGAAGCAAGTGCTGTCTTGGGCGCTTTGCCCGCTTTGGCCGCTTTGGCCGCTTTGCCTGCTTTGGCCGCTTTGCCCGCTTTGGTAATGGCGGCAGACGGGGCGGCAGACGGCCCGGCAGCAGCAACATGGGGGCGAGCAATGACAGCGGCACGCGGTATGCGAGCGGGGGGTACACGAACGGGGGGTACGCGAACGGGGCGACCGGCTTTGGGCATCGTGTGATTGGCTGGGTTGTGGGGATGACGGGACAATTTATGCAATATATTGCTTTACATGAGTATTATTGTGCATTAACATTTATTTCAGGCACGATACTGCGTCTTTCAAATTATCGCAAGACATATCCGATATTTGCTATCGTTTTGAAGCACACAATAAAAACAACATCCCGGAGACAACCATGACAAGCACCAGCAACACACCCATCGCCCCGCCGCCGCCGCAATTCAATTTTGCGCAGCACCTGATTGAACGCAATAACGGGCGTGCCGGCAAGACCGCCTTCATTGACGACTACGGCACGCTGAGTTATGGCGACCTGGCCGCGCGCGTGCGCCGCGCAGCGGCTGGGTTGCAAGCGGCGGGTGTGCGCCGCGAAGAACGTGTGCTGCTGCTGATGCACGACTGCGCCGACTGGCCGGTGGTGTTCCTCGGCGCACTCTACGCCGGCGTGGTGCCGGTCGCGGTCAACACCCTGTTGACCGCCGACGACTACGCCTACATGCTGGAGCACAGCCGCGCGCAGGCGGTATTCGTATCGGGGGCATTGCTGCCCGCGCTGCAAACCGCGCTGGAGCAAACCCCGGCGCACATCAAGAGCGGCGTCAATCAGATCATCGTCTCGCATGCCGTCTCGCATACCGTCTCGCATACCAATGGCCCCCTGCCGCGCAACGGTGTGAGCCTGGACAGTTTTCTCTCGGCGCAACTGCCGCACAGCAATCCGGCGCCCACCGGGCCGGACGAACCGGCCTTCTGGCTCTATTCATCCGGCTCGACCGGCCGCCCCAAAGGCACGGTGCATACCCACGGCAATCTGTACTGGACCGCGGAGTTGTATGGCAGCGCCGTGCTCGGCATCACCGAACGCGATGTGTGCTTCTCGGCGGCCAAACTGTTCTTCGCCTATGGCTTGGGCAATGGCCTGTCGTTTCCGCTGAGCGTCGGTGCCACCACGGTGCTGATGGCTGAGCGACCCACACCGGACGCCACCTTCAAGCGCTGGATCGATCATCAGCCCACGGTGTTTTTTGGTGCGCCGACCGGCTTTGCCGGCATGCTCGCTTCGCCCAATCTGCCGGCGCGAAACAAAACCGCGCTGCGTCTGGTGTCGTCGGCCGGTGAAGCGTTGCCGGCCGATCTGGGCGAGCGCTTCACAAAACACTTCGGCGTGCAGATCATCGACGGCATCGGCTCGACTGAAATGCTGCACATCTTTTTGTCCAACGCGCCGGGCCGCGTGCGCTATGGCACCACCGGCTGGCCGGTGCCGGGCTACACGATTGAACTGCGCGATGAAGAGGGCCGTGCGGTGGCCGACGGCGAAACCGGCGATCTCTACATCAAGGGGCCAAGCGCCGCGCTGATGTACTGGGCCAACCGCGACAAATCGCGCGAGACCTTCCAGGGTGCGTGGACCAAGAGCGGCGACAAATACGTGCGCAACGACGACGGCAGCTACACCTACTCGGGCCGCAGCGACGACATGCTCAAAGTCAG
>JANOYK010000826.1:0-7295 GCA_031428855.1 Burkholderiales bacterium
CGCTGTTGATTCCCGGTCATGATCTCACCATGCGCCTGGATGCTGCGGGAAAACCCGAGCATCTGGGCGAGCGCCGCGCCGCGATTGCGGCGTGGTTTGGTGAAGACATTGCGGTGATGTCGCAGATTGATTTGTGCGCAACCTGCGCATGACCTGCGCATGATGCGCGCGTGACCTGTGTACGACCTGCGCATGATCCACGGATGATTCAAGCGTGACCTGTGCATGACCTGTGCATGACTTGCGTATGACTTCAAACAGCCACTGGAGAGTCAGCCATGAATAAGACCGCAGCACGCTTTCGGACCGGCAGCCAGGATTGGAACGCCTTCAAGCCGCAGCATTTCGGCTGGCAGCTCGACGGCAAAGTGGCGACCATCACGCTCAACCGCCCCGAACGCAAGAATCCGCTCACGTTCGAGTCTTACGCAGAGTTGCGCGACACCTTCCGTCAACTGGCGCACGCGGATCAGGTCAAAACCATCGTCATCACCGGCGCGGGTGGCAATTTTTGCTCCGGCGGTGATGTGCATGAAATCATCGGCCCGCTGGTCGAGATGCAGCGCGCGGGTGACATGGCCGGTCTGCTCGCTTTCACGCGCATGACCGGCGATCTGGTCAAGGCGATGCGCGCCTGCCCGCAACCCATCATCGCAGCGGTCGACGGTGTATGCGCCGGCGCCGGCGCGATTCTCGCGAGGGCGTCCGACTTGCGTTATGGCACGGTGTCAACCAAGGTAGCGTTCCTGTTCGTGCGCGTCGGCTTGGCCGGTGCCGACATGGGCGCGTGCAACATGTTGCCGCGTATTGTCGGCTCGGGGCGCGCGGCGGAGTTGCTCTACACCGGCCGCTCGCTGGCCGGCACAGAGGGCGAGCGCTGGGGCTTCTTTAACAAACTGTGTGACCCGGCGTCACTGCTCGCCGACACCCAAGCCTTCGCGCGCATCCTCGCCGACGGCCCCACCTTCGGCC
The DNA here is from genome assembly GCA_031428855.1 of Burkholderiales bacterium. GTDB lineage: Bacteria > Pseudomonadota > Gammaproteobacteria > Burkholderiales > JAEUOS01 > CANJDH01. The sequence continues at coordinate 973 of JANOYK010000826.1, forward strand.
ACGCCATGACCAAACGCTGCATCCATCAAGAGTGGAGCATGGGCGTGGACGACGCAATTGAGTTCGAAGCGCAAGCCCAGGCAGTCTGCATGCAGACGCAAGATTTCGAGCGCGCCTATAACGCGTTTGTGGCCAAGCAGCGGCCGGAGTTTGAAGGCAATTGAAACTGGCAGGCGGCCCAAGAGCCGCTTGTACCAAGGGTTTCACCGGCAATGCTGATGTAAAGCCGCATCTACCAACGGTTTCCGGATGATGGGTCAGTATTTTTTCCCGCCGGTGTAGCAGGCTGGGCCTTCCCGCAGACGCATGCTGCGTGTCACGCGCGCGGCAAGTTCAACCGCAGATTGACTTGTATCTGCCTGCGCCACACCTGTGCCACACGCGCCTGCGCGGCAAAGCCGGGCCATTGCGCTACTGCTGCACGCACTTCTTCGGCAATCGCTTCGGCCCGTCCCCGCTTCATCAACGCGCTTTTGGCGCAGAGGCGGAAGTCTTCGAGGGTGAATCCATCGCGCTTGCCGTTGATTGACATTTGGTGCTGCGCGGTCCAGACGCCTGACGGGTTGTAGCTGTAGGTCATGTCAAAGGCGGGTGAGAGCGACCAATTGCCCTGCTGATCCATCAGGAACGCGATGTTCTTGACATGATCGTCCTGGTTGCGCGCGATAACGTTGAACACCATGCGCCGGAACTGCTGCTCGACTTCTGCAACTGGCAGTTTGAGTTGCCGCATCACCAGGAATGCCTGCTCGTAAGCGCAGGTGCCGGGCTGGTTGAAATCAACCTGGGCCAGCGCCCCCAGAGATTGCGCATGCAGTTTGCCGCCGCCGGGCAGGCGGTCAAAGCGCCGCGTCATGAAATGGCGTCTGCCGTTTTCTTCGAGCAGGCGGCACTCGCTCATGGTCACACCGGCCGCTTGGGCCATCAGGTAATAGGCGTATTCGATCGCGCCGTAGCCTTTCGGATCTTCCAGCTCTTTGTCTTTGTTGCCGGTGACGCCATCAAATTTGAGCAGCCAATAGCCGAACCCCGCAGCTGCGCCAATTTGACCCGAGCGCACTTCGTTGGACTCGCGATTCCACGCGATCACCGCCTTGGCGCGCGCGCCGCCGGCTGACGTGCCAACGCGCAAGATGTCTTGCAAGGCCGCAGCGCGGCGGGTTTTGGCGAATGAGTTGGCCAGGCCCTTGCGGCGGCTCAGCACGTCAGACGCCAATTGCACCAGCGCGTCGATGTCGATTTTTTCTGCGGCGCGCGCGGCCGGCCCGCTTGCGGGCACAAACTCAAGTGCCCCCATGCCGCGTGCGCCGGTGTAGCAAAGCCGCTCCACCGGATTGAAACTCTCCGGTGTGCGGCCTTGCGTGGCGAGCCAGGCATCGATCAGCGCATTGCCAAATTTGTCGGGCAGCGAATCGGCCAGCAAACCCGGCAATCCGCGAAATGTCTCGAGCGCCAGCGCCGGAAACATATACACGCGGGTATCCAGCGGCATGGTGATGGGCGAGACCTCAATACCGCTCGCGGCAAATTGCGGTGTGTATTGAAATGCGGCGATGCTGCTGCCGTCAGCCAGCGACACCGCGCCTATGGTGCGGCCCCACAGTCGCACCTCGGCCAGGGTCATGCTTTGCCGTCCTGCGGTGATCCCCGCAGGACTCCTTGCTCGGTTCCCCATTGCCATGCGCCGGCAGCCTTGGCAGGCTTGCCCGGTTTGGCGCGGGAGGCGCGGAATCTCACTTTGCCGCGCAGCTTCAGCTGCGCCACCGGGCTTGGCACCGGCTCTGGAATCAGCATGTCGAAACGACCGGCCAGGCCGAGCGCCCGGCAGATGCGCACAAACCCGGGCAATTGCGTCGCCGCCGCGCCGAGCTCAAGCCGCTGCACAGTGCGCAGGCCAAGGCCCGCCTTCTCTGCCAGTTGCTCCTGCGTCAGATTCAGGCTCAGACGATGCTGTGCAAGACGCTCTCCGATCAGTTGGAGGAGGGCCTCATCGGCCATGTGTGCATCAATTTTCATGGTGGGTTGAAACGGCGGGTTGCGCGCAGGTAAGAATATAACACGTCTCTTAAGGCGTTTTGAAATTTTATATTAAAACGCCATGTATGGCTTATTATTGATATTTAATGATTTTAATAAGTCAAATATGGCATGTTAAATAAATAATATTTATCGCAGATTTCTTGCGAGGCCGATGCGCAACTTGTTTTGCCGCTGGTACGGCGGTTGCCGTAGCAGGTTCCTCCGTCCGCTCCCGCAGTCCCGGTCCAGGCTGCAATCCACGTCCGGCCATAGTAAGGAAATAGTATAAAGTAAGGAATACGCGATGTTCCATCCTTCATCCTTTTATGTGAGTACCCCATGACAATGGCTACAGCAAGTCTCACCAGCAAAGGCCAATTGACCGTCCCCAAAGCCGTACGCGACGCGCTCGGTCTTGTCACGGGGGATCGCGTCCAGTTCGTCGAGCAGGATGGCGGTTTCCGTCTGATTGCGGCCACCCGCGATGCGCGTGAACTCAAAGGCATGTTCGCTGGCCGCCGCAAGAAGGCGGCGTCGCTCGACGAGATCAAGGCATCCACCGCGCGCGGCGCGGTGCGCCGGTTTCAGGCTTCAAAACGGTGACCGGGCTCGACACCAACGTTCTGGTGCGTTATCTGACCCAGGATGACCCGGCGCAGTCACGCGCTGCAAACCGGCTGATCGAAACTGCATTGACGGCGGCGGATCCGGGATTGATTCTGACGCTGGTGCTGGCTGAAACGCTGTGGGTGCTGGGCGATATTTACCATGCCACCGCGAGCGAGCAAATTGATTGCGCCGAAAAGCTGCTCACCACACGGCAGTTTGTGGTGCAGAACCAGACAGCAGTGTTGCGCGCAGTGCAAGCCGCGCGGCAGGCATCGTGCGGTTTGGTGGATTGCCTGATCGCCGAAATCTCGGCTGACCAGGGCTGCACCCATGTGGCGACGTTTGACAAGAAGGCGGCCAAATATCCCGGTTACGCATTGCTGAAGGTTTGACACGGCCTGCCACTGTCATGCCGGTGCGGCGTCCTACTTTGCGGCCGGCCCGGCCACTCGCCCATAGGTATCTTCAAACCGCACAATATCGTCCTCGCCTAGATACCCGCCGGTCTGCACTTCAATAATTTCAAGGTCAGTCTTGCCGGGGTTTTCCAGCCGGTGCTTGACGCCGAGCGGAATGTAGGTGGACTGATTCTCGGCGAGCAAAATTTCCTCATCGCCGCGCGTGACCAGCGCTGTGCCTTTGACCACGATCCAATGCTCGGCGCGGTGGTGGTGCATTTGCAGGCTCAGTTTTTGGCCGGGCTTGACGGTGATGCGCTTGACCTGATGGCGTGGGCCGGCGTCAACGCTGTCGTAATTGCCCCACGGCCGCGCCACCTTGCGGTGCTGCACGGTTTGCGCTGCGCCGTCGAGGTTGAGCTGGCGCACCACGTCTTTGACCTGCTCGGCGTGGCTCTGGTGTGCCACCAGCAGCGCGTCGGGCGTGTCGATAATCACGGTGTCTTGCATGCCGAGCGCCACCACCGGGCGTGCGGCAGCGGATTTGTCTTGCGCGCGGATGAATACGTTGCTGCAGTTGAAGGCGTAGGCCTGCCCGGCCAGACGGTTGCCTTGCGCGTCGGCACCGGTGAGTTCCGCCACTGCGGTCCAACTGCCGACATCACTCCACGCACCGCCGAACGGCAGCACTGCGACGCGCGCGTGCTTCTCCAGCACTGCGTAGTCAATCGATTCGCTGCGGCAGGCGGCGAGCGCAGTCGCATCGAGCAGCGTGTGGCCGTAAGGGCCGGTGGCCTGCGCGGTGGCGGCGCGGCAGGCTTGCAAAATATCGGGCGCGTGCTGCGTCAGGGCGTCGAGCAGGGTGGTGGCCTGCACCAGAAAAATGCCGGCGTTCCAGACGTGGCCGCCGCTGCTGAGCAACTGCTGGGCTTTTTCCAGAGCAGGCTTTTCGATGAAGCGGGCAACCAGCGCGCCGGGCATGCCGGTGAGAGCCGTGCCTTGTTGAATGTAGCCATAGCCGGTGGCGGGGTAGGAGGGGGTGACACCGAAAGTGACAAAGTAGCCAGCCTGCGCAGCGGCGACACCCTGCGTGATGGTGGACGCGAACACGGCTGCGTCAGGAATGAAATGATCGGCCGGCAAAAACAGCAGCAGTTCATCGGGGGCGGCCAGCAGCGCAGCGCAGGCCATCGCGGCGGCGGTGTTGCGCCCGATGGGTTCGAGAATTTGCTTGAGTCCCAGCGGGTGGCCAGCGGCGGCTGCTTGTTGGCGCACGCTCGCATCGATCTCGCCAAACGCGGCATCGACCAGAAAGCGGTGCTCGGCATTGCCAATGCAGACCAGGCGTGGGCCCAGTAGCGCGGCGCGCTCGAGTGTGCAAGTGAGCAGGCTGCGGCCATCAATCAGCGGCACAAACTGTTTGGGAAACGCCTCGCGGCTCATCGGCCACAGGCGGGTGCCAAAGCCGCCGCACAGCACGTGCGGCACGATGGTGGGGGTCATGGAAGGTGTCCTTGTAGTGAGCTTGCCAATGCTTGCGCCAGATAGATTTGGTGGAGCGCAGCGGCAAGCAATGTTGGGGCGAGAGTCTACGCGGGAATGGCGGGCCGGGGTTGACCGGAACGCTTGCGCAGATTTGCATTGGGTAGATTATATTCTCCCATAATGGGAGTATGATGCGCCTATGAGAGTGATCGCCAAACGCAGCCTGCAATTGTTTTGGAAGCGGGCCGGCTGTGGTGATGCCCAAGCACCACTCGAAGCCTGGCACGAAGAGGCTTTGCGCAGCAAGTGGACTTCACCGCATTCGATCAAGTCGCATTTTGCGACGGCAAGCGTGGTGGGCCGCAATCGTGTGGTGCTCAATATTGGCGGCAACAAGTACCGGCTGGTGGTGGAAATGCAATATCGCGCGGGCATTGCGTGGGTGAAGTTTGTTGGCACCCACGCCGAATATGACCGCATCAATGTGGAGACCGTCAATGACTATTAAACCAATCCGGAACGAGCGCGATTTGCGCGCAGCGTTCAAGCGTCTCGACGTTATTTTTCAAGCGGCGGCGGGGACGCCTGAGGCCGAGGAAATGGAAATTCTGACCACATTGATTGAGGCGTTCGAGAATAAACACTATCCGGTGAGCCCGCCCGATCCGGTCGAGGCGATCAAATTCCGGATGGAGCAGCAGGGTTTGTCGCCGGCTGATTTGCAGCCTTATATCGGCGCTAGCGGGCGTGTGTCTGAAGTGCTGAATCGCAAACGGCCGTTGAGTTTGCGCATGGTCAAGCGCCTTCACGACGGGCTGCGCATCCCCTACGAAAGTTTGCTTGCCGGGGTGCGTTAAGGCACGTTAAGAGGCACCCGCGGATTACACGGACCTCGTTGCAATACCCGCCTCACGCAACACCTCATCCGTATGCTCCCCCAAGCGCGGCGGCATGCTGACCGGGGCGCGGGCACCGTCAAATTTCACTGGCACAGCGGTAAAGCGCAGCGCGCCCATCTTGTCGTCGCGCACGGTCTCAAAAAATCCGGTGGCGGCCAGATGCGGGTCGTGTGCCAGGTCTTCGAGTTGATTGACGCGTGAGGCCGGAATTTCGAGGCGCTCGAACAGCGCGAGCCACTCTGCGGTGCTGCGCGTGCGCAGGATGCCGCCGGTGATCTGGTACAGCGGCTCGATGTGTTTGGTGCGCTCGCTGATGTTGGCAAAGCGCGCGTCGCTGGCGTGGTCCGCATGCCCGGTCTCGGTGAAAAAGCGCTGCCAGTGCGGGTTGGTATAGGGCATGGCGCAAACGTAGCCATCGCTGGTTTGATACGGCCTGCGCCACGCCGCCATCACGCGCGGGTAGCCGGGCGGTGCCAGGGGCGGATCGAAATGCTCGCCATATAAATGCTCGACCAGGTTGAACGCCACCATCGATTCAAACATTGGCACTTCGACAAAGCCGCCTTTGCCGGTGCGCTCGCGCTTGAACAGCGCGGCGAGGATCGCGTGGGCCGCGATTTGGGCGCAGGTTTTGTCGGCGGCGATGGTGGGGAAGTAGCCGGGCTGGCCGGTCTGGCGCTGCATCAGCGCGGCGTTGCCGGCGATGCCCTGCACGATGTCGTCGTAAGCCGGGCGACCGGCATACGGGCCACCCTCGGCGAAGCCGTGCAGCCCGGCGTAGACCAGGCGCGGGTTGCGCGCGAGCAGTGTTTCCGGGTCGATGCCGAGCTTGGCCAGTTTTTGCGGGCGCATGCTGTGAACGAACACGTCGGCCGTGTCAACCAGGGTGAGCAGGGCAGCGCGGTCTTGATCG
>JANOYK010000827.1:0-3386 GCA_031428855.1 Burkholderiales bacterium
ATGGCCACCTTGCCGGCTGTTTGCAACTCGGCCGGCTCAAACAGGCGGCCCGCCACCAGCGGCCATTCGCGCGCCTCAAAATAATCGTTGGTCACGCCTTGCAGCGTGGTGGACCAGTTGCTGTTGCCGGCCACGATCTGGCCGCTGGAGCGCTGCGACGGCGCCGCCACCTGCACCTCCGGCACTTCGCGCGCAATCGCAGCGGCATCGTCTTCAGTGAGCGTCTGCTGCGAGCCGGCCGCGCCGCGCGCGCCGCCCGACAGCGTGGCACCGGGAATAATAATCATCAAGTTCGCGCCCAAACTCTTGATCTGCTCCTCAACCCGCGCCTGCGCGCCATTGCCAATCGCGATCATGATGATGACCGCTGCCACGCCAATGATGATGCCGAGCATGGTCAGGGTCGAGCGCAGCTTGTTGACGCGCAGCGCGTTGAGGGCAATGCGCAGAATGGCAAAGGGGCTCATGCTGGCGCACCTTGGGCCGCCACAGCGGCAACTGGCGCAACGGTTGCCGCCAGCGCTGGCTGTGCCGCCGCACTTAGCGCCGCAGTCACAGCGTTTTTGTCGAGCGGCGTTGCAGCCGCAGTTGCCGCCTGCATCAACGCCTGCGCATCGACCGCAGCATTGGCATGATCTTCCACCACCTTGCCATCACGGAACTGGATGATGCGATTGGCGAAGTTGGCCACGTCATGCTCGTGCGTGACCACCACGATGGTGATGCCTTCGCGGTTGAGCTGCTGCAACAACGCCATCACTTCAAGACTGGTGCGCGAGTCGAGTGCGCCGGTTGGTTCGTCCGCCAAAATCAGCACCGGGTCGTTGACCAGCGCGCGCGCAATCGCCACGCGCTGCTGTTGCCCGCCCGAGAGCTGCGCTGGATGATGATCTGTGCGCTGTGCCAGCCCCACCTGCGCGAGGCACTTGGCCGCACGCGCGCGCCGCTCGGCCTTGGGCGTGCCGGCGTAAAGCAGCGGCAGCTCGACATTCTCCTGCGCGCTGGTGCGCGGCAGCAGATTGAATTGCTGAAATACAAAGCCGATGCGCTTGTTGCGGATGGCGGCGAGCGCATCACCGGCCATGCGCGCCACGTTCTCATTGGCCAGCAGGTAGTCACCCGCAGTCGGCGCATCGAGACAGCCGATCAGATTCATGAAGGTCGATTTGCCGGAGCCGGACGGCCCCATCACGGCGACAAATTCGCCCGCGTCAATGTTGACTGACACGCCATCGAGCGCATGCACAACCGTGTCGCCCATCTGGTATTGCTTGACCAGATTGACGGTCTGGATCAGGGACGCCCGGCTGGCCCCGGCGCGCGGGCGCGTGTCCGCAGAGCCCGCTGCGGTTGATGCAGCATCTGGCGGGGCGGGAGTGTCAATCATGGCCGGAGCGGATGATGGCGCGGTTCAGAACGGCATGCGCGGGCCGCGCGGCGCGCCGGCGGGTGTCCCCGGGGCCGCGCCCTTCTGCCCGGCGGTAACGGTGCCTAACAGCACCTCCTGCCCTTCCTTGAGTTCACCGCTCACCACTTCGGTGGCGCTGCCGTCCGACAAACCGAGACGCAGCGTCACTGCTTTGGGTTTGCCATCGTCACCAGTGACCCAGACCCGCCCGCGCGTCGGCGTGCGCCCGGCCTGCTCGGCCACGATTTCGGCGTATTTTTTCTTTTGCCCGTCGGTCAGGATCGCCGTGATCTTCTCGCGGATGTCGGCACGGTTGCGCTCGGATGCGCGCGCCCGCTCGGCCTCGGGCAGCTCGCGCACCGCCATGAATTTTTCGCGCATGCCAGCGAAGATAGCCTCAAGCTTGGTTTGTTGATCGGCATCGAGTTTGAGTTCGGTCACAAGGCGCTCGCGTTGGCCGCCGCCTCCTCCTCCTCCGCCCCCACTGGCTTGCGGCGCACCTGCACCAGCTGCCGCAGCACCCCCGCCACCAGCACCACCAGCCTGAGATCCGCTCCCAGAGCCACTCTTGGCGGCATCACTACCCGCGCCTTTGGCCGCTGCACCGGCCCCGGCCGGGCTTGCCGCCTCATCAGCCGCTCCCGGCGGACGAAACCGCAATGCGCTGTTCGCCACTTTCAACACGCTGTCACGCCGGTCGGTGGTGATGCGCACATTGGCGGTCATGCCCGGCAGCAAATTCAAATCCGGATTCGCCGCCGAAATCACCACCACATAGGTGACCACGTTTTGCGCCACCGTCGCCGCCTTGCGCACCTGGCGGATGGTGCCGGTGAAGGTGCGGCCAGCGAATGCATCGACCGTAAAGGTGGCGCTCTGGCCCTCACGCACCCGGCCGACATCGGCTTCGTCAATCGCCGCCTCGACCTGCATGTCAGCCAGGTTTTGCGCAATGATGAACAACTCGGGTGCCTGCAATGACGCCGCCACGGTCTGCCCCGGTTCGACCGATTTTTTGACCACCACGCCATCGACCGGCGCGCGGATCGCGGTGCGCTCCAGATCAATCTTGGCTTGCGCCAGCTGCGCCTCGCGCTGCTGCACCACCGCCACCGAATTTTTCGCGTTCGCTTGCGCCACGCCGAGTTGCGCCTTGACCGCGTCCAGCCCGGCCAGTTGCGCCTTGAACGTGGACTCGGCGCGTTCGGCCTCGGAGGCGGCGATAAAGTTTTTCTCGACCAGTGATTTCTTGCGCTCGACATCGCGCTTCGCCTCGGCCAGGTTGGCTTCGGCGCGCGCCACTTCGGCGCGCTGCACCGCGACGTTGGCCTGCTGGGTGCCAATCGACGCGCGCGCGGCGTCAAGATCGGCCTGGGCCTGGCGCAGCTTGTATTCAAACTGTTCGGGGTCGATACGCGCCACCAGCTGGCCTTTTTTGACCGCGCTGTTGAAGTCGACAAAAATTTCCTTCAACTGGCCCGACACCTGCGAGCCGACCGACACCGACACCACCGGGTTGAGCGTGCCGGTAGCCGAGACGGTGGCGACCAACGGCCCCTTCTCGACCTTGCCAGTGCGAAACTGGGGCGCAGCGGCATCGGCACTGCCGCGTGCGTAATACCACCAGCCGCCCGCGCCGATGGCAGCCAGCACGGCGATGGCGATGGCGATGAAGCGGGTGGAAGTGCGCGAAGGAGTGGGCATCGGTGTTCCAGCTTTGTTCCGGTTTGATTTCCGGTTTGATTTCCGGGATTGATGCCATGCGTGCTGGTGGCGGTGGAGGCGGTGAAAGCGCTGGTGGAGGCGCTGCCGCAAAGATTGTAGGAGGTTTGACTGCCAATCAACGCGAAAGATGCGCCGCCGGTGCGCAGCAGCGCGGGTTAATTTGTTGCGGGGTGTTGCAGCGCAATGTCACAGCACATTGTGAAGCTTGGCGAGGACCGACAACACCACCACATATCCACCGCATTGGCGGGTC
>JANOYK010000828.1:0-1664 GCA_031428855.1 Burkholderiales bacterium
GCCTTGGCAAATTCCAGCTCGCTGTCGGCAGCGGCCAGATTGGCGCGCGCGGCGGCGGCGTTGAGGTTGGCGTCTTGCGCATCGAGGCGCGCCAGCGCCTGGCCCTTCTTCACCATCGCGCCGGCATCCACCAGACGCGTGAGAATTTTGCCGCTGACGCGGAACGACATGTCGGTTTCATAGCGAGCCTTGATCTCACCTGCGTAAGTGGTCACCGCGTGTGCGTCAGCAGCCAGCGCGCGCGTCACGCGCACTGGCCTGATCTCGGGTGCGGGCACCGGTTTCTCGCCACACGCAGACAGTGTGAGCATGACTGCAAGGCCGGCAGCAAGAAGGGTAGACGGTGGAAAGAGATTCATGGCATCACTCCGTTTTGAGGCATCACATAGCCGCGCCACAGCGCGTGCAGGCCGCGATGCATTTCCTTCTGCACATCTCGGCGCAACAGCTCAAGACCGGGGCGCGACATGCCTTCTGGGTCGTGGCTGGGGTCACACAATTGCCAGGTGCCGATACCAAAGGCGTAGGTGTGGTTCAGCAGTTCCACCCCTTGCCCGGCACTTAGCAAAGGGAAAATTTCCTCAAGGCGCGGGCCGATGGCACCGAGGCGCGAAGCAATGCCGAGACGAAACTGATACATGAATTCCGGATCGATATTGCGCTCCAGACTCGAATGGCACTTGCCCGCCACATGCAAAAACAGCGGATTGCGCCCGCAAAAAGCGCAAAACACATGGGCCGCATCTTCCACCGTCATGCGGTGGCCCTTGGCCGCGATCACCGCCTCGACTTCATCAAACAGGCGCGATGCCTGCTCAGCATGAATCGCCATCAGCATCTCTTCCTTGGTCTTGAAGTAGAGATAGACCGTACCCTTGGCCAAACCGGCAGCTTCGGCCACATCGGCAACGGAAGCGAAATTTTTCGGGTCGCGTGCGAGCAAGGATTCAGCCGCCTGCAAAATCGCAGAGCGGCGCGCGGCCTTGTCTTCGGCTTGAACGGCGCGGTGGAGGACGACCATGGTTGGAGAGTGCCTTGAAGAAGATGCGAGAAGAAACGCGTGACAACAAAACAAATGACTTGCGGTCATTTTAAAATGACCGCAAGTCATTTGTCAATCAACAAGCTCGTCGCACCTGCTCGTCATGATTGCCAAGCGCCAGTTCCCCGCCTATAAAGTGGACCCACGTGTCAAGACAATCTTTCAGTCGGTTTAAGTTGCGCTGATGACTTCACTTGTTGGCAGCATCTTCTCTACCGATGATCCAATGTAGCCTCGAGGTGGCCCGGATCGCCCATCTTTACGAGGAAATACCTGGTGCCAAACCCTGGTGCCAAACCCCTGTTTACAACGGGGTTTCATGCCCTGCCCGCAGGCGGCGTAACCTTTACGCAACAGCCAGTTACGGTACACTTTTCATCGGCCCCATCAAGGCGTAGACTCCCTGCGCCGGTGAGTCCAGCAGACAGGCTGGGTGGGCCGCAGGAAACCGCTTGACGAAGGCCTACCCGGCCCGGCGTCAACGCTGTTCAGGTACCAGCAAAAGCCCCCCCGGAACACCCCGGCAGAACACCCCGGCAAACCTCGCAAGCCCCCGCAAGCCCGATTCACCCACAGGAGCGCATTCGTTTGAAGCCCACCGACCTCGGCGATCCGGCCTACT
>JANOYK010000829.1:0-1517 GCA_031428855.1 Burkholderiales bacterium
AGCACGGCAAAAAAGTCGTGGTCAACGGTAAATCGGCCAATGCGCCGCTGCGCACCGCCGCCGGCGTCTACTGCAATGTGCGCCCCTACGGCACCATCACCAGCATCCGTTTCATGCCGGGTCTGCCGTACTCGCAGGACAAGAAAAAATTCCGCGTCGATATTGAAACCGGCAATATCCACTCCGAGATGAACACCCCCGGCATCCGCATGTGCTACGCGGTGCGCATGATTCTTAAAATGATTCATGAGACCGGGCAAGTCGGCCGCGTCGCCACCAAGCCGACCCAGGCGCAGGAAGATGCGGTCAACGCCGGCATCGTGCGCTGGATGATTAAGGGCACCAAGTTTGAGTTGAAGCGCAAATACTCGGTCGACGCCTACGAAGAGCACAAGGAAAAAATCGACGCTATCGTCGCGCTGCTGCCGACAGACTTCAAGGCCGGCATGGAGAACTGGGGCGGGGAATTGTCAGAGCACATCGCCGACACCAACTTCGGCCTGCTGTTGCACGACATGGTGCAGCAGAAGGGCGTAATCGTCTACGCCACCGACCTCGACGGCGACCGTCTCACTGACCTGATGGCCGATGCGCCCGACTTCTTGCGCGCCTGGGGCCAGATGATTCTTGACAAGGTCAAACCCGGCACCGACATGAACCAGCTGTGGAGCGACATGGGCTTCACCATGAAGAACGGCAAGGACATGACCAGTGTGATGTACCGCATGGTGGGCGAGCCGATTTACGAACAGACGCTCGGCTCGGCTGACGCGATGCTGATGCGCCTGCTCGATGGCGATGAAACCGTCGGTGGCACCAAAGCCCCGTATGACCCGCGCATTCACTTCGTCCTCATCAACGAAGCCTACAAGGCGGCCAACCCGGGCAACACGCAATTGGCCAAGTGGCTTGACGATCAGCTGGTGACGTTTGACAAGATTTACGACGCCAAGCGGCCGCGCTATATCGACGGCTACAAGGCGTTGAAAGCGGCGATCCGCCCTTGGGGTGCCTGACAACTCAAGGCACATGACGCGGCGCGTGCCGCTGTCCGGTTGACGCAGTGCATGGCGGCCCCCTCGATTGGACGGGGCCGCTGTTTTTTGGCGGGGAGATCGCAGCGTGTCACGCGATGTTTGCGCGGCACCTTCGCACGCAGTGTGCGCAGTGCGTGTGCGCTGCCGCCGGCAGGCCGGTCACAGCAAATCCGTCAGCGCGCCCTCGTGCCGCAGCAGCCATTGTTTGGTGCTCACGCCTCCGGCATAGCCGGTGAGACTGCCACTGGTGCCCACCACACGGTGACACGGCAACACAATCGCCACCGGGTTCTGCCCATTGGCCGCACCGACCGTGCGTGAGGCGCGTGGCCGGCCGATGCGCTGCGCCTGCTCGGCATAGGTTGCCGTGGTGCCAGCCGGGATCGTGCGCAGCGCCTGCCAAGCCGCACGCTGAAACTCGGTGCCGCCGAGGCTGACCGGAATCGTATCAAGCGCGTCCAGTTCGCCATTGAGGTAAGC
>JANOYK010000830.1:0-1797 GCA_031428855.1 Burkholderiales bacterium
CTTTCCAGTCGGCCGCCTTGTAATCCACGCAGGCATCGAAGCCGAGTTCCTTGATCGCGAAATCACACTTGGCCGCGCCGCCGGCAATGCCGACCACGCGGGCACCCGCGTGCTTGGCCAACTGGCCCACCACACCGCCGACAGCACCGGTGGCAGCGGTCACCACCAGCGTCTGCCCTGCTTGCGGAGCCAAAATCTTGGTGGTGCCGTACCAGGCCGTCGCGCCCGGCATGCCGAGCAGGCCAACGTAGTAGGACAGCGGCACGCGCGAGGCATCGACCTTGCGGATTGCCTTGGCGTCGACCGTGGCATGGGTCTGCCAGCCCAGACCGAAGTTGCCGGCGATCTTGTCACCGGGTTTGAAGTCAGGATTGTTGGAGGCAATCACTTCACCCGATGTCGCGCCTTGAAACACCGCGTTGAGCGCCTGCGGCTGCGCATACGACTTGGCATCGTCCATCCGCCCGCGCATGTAGGGATCGAGCGAGAGAAACAGGTTGCGCACCTGTACCTGCCCTGCGAGCGGCTCTGGGAGCGGCTCTTGGACGAGTGCGAATAAATCCTCAGTGGGCGCGCCTTGCGGGCGCTTGATCAGATGGATTTGTTTGTTGATGATGGTCATGCGTCACCTACCGGTTTCTTTGAAGTGTTGGCCAAGTTTTTGAACTTGAAGGTGCCGATGGCACGGGCCACCAGCGCTTTGTTTGAAGCATTGTGAATCTCGGCTTCGCAGCGCCACAGCGTAGTCGATTGCGCGACCACGCGCCCGGTGGCAATCTGCTTGCCTTTGCCGGGCGAGATGAAACTGCTGCTCATGTCTACCGTGACACCGGACAGGTTGACCGGATCATACGAGCGGCCGGCAATCGCCATCGAGATGTCGAGCAGGGTCATGATGACGCCGCCATGCACACCGCCCCAGGAGTTGTAATGCTCGGGGCGCGGATCGAGCGAGAGAATCGCTTTGCCCGGCTCCATGTGGTCGACCACCACCCCGAGGTGATGGACGAAGGGGACGTGCTTGAGCGACTTGTGGTCGTGCGCCATTTCAGAGTAGTGCGCGTCTTTCTGTTGTTCGTTCATTGCTGGCATGCTGTGTTTACTTCATCCTTGAGAGGTTGATGGTTTGACTGCCCGTTACGTTGCTTTTTTATTCGCTGAATCACTGACTCGCTGATTCACTGATTCACACCACAATCGCGCCGCCATCGACCACCAGGCATTGCCCGGTGATGTGGCCGCCCGCGTCAGACGCAAACAAAATCGCTGCGCCCTTCAAATCTTCGTCACCGCCCAGTTTGCCCAGCGGCGTCAGGCTCTTGAAAAAATCCGCATGCACATCAAGCGTCGCCTGGGTCATTTTCGATGGAAAGAAGCCGGGGCAGATGGCGTTGACCGTGATATTGAACTTGCCCCACTCGGCGGCGAGCTGGCGCGTGAAGTTGACCAGCCCGCCCTTGGTGGTGTTGTAGGCAAGCGTGCCTTCCATCTGCGGCGGGCTGGCACCGAGGCCAGCCACCGAGGCGATGTTGACAATGCGGCCATATTTACGCGGGATCATCGACGCCTTGCCCGCCGCCTGGCACAGCAAAAAATTGGCGGTGAGGTTGAGGTTGACCAGCTTCATCCAGGCATCGAGCGGATGGTCTTCGGCTGGCGCGCCCCAGGTGGCACCGGCGTTGTTGATGAGGATGTCGATCTGACCGTATTGTTGCATCACGGTCTCAACGATCATGGCGGGTGTTTCCGGCTTGCCCAGATCAGACGGAATCACGATAGTGTCGATGCCGAGTTTGG
>JANOYK010000831.1:0-6487 GCA_031428855.1 Burkholderiales bacterium
GTTCGCAGTCGCAGGGTCCGTGGAATCGGCGTTCGCGTTGGCATTGATGCTGGCTGCGGCATCAAGCCGCACATCGGCCTCAATTCGGTAACTGCGGCTGCGTACATCAGGCGCGACATCGGTCGGCAAATGCCCGATGCCGCGATGGAACACGAAGCGCTTGCGCGGCCCGTGATAGCGCGTGGCGTTTTCCGAAAAGCGCGGGCCGAAGCGGTCGTCGAGCGGCAGCACCTGATTGGTCTCGGCCTCCTGCCACCACAGGTCGATCAATTTTTGCAGGCGCGCGGGTTCCTGCGCGGCGAGGTTGTGGTTTTCGGAGAAGTCATTGTCGAGGTGATACAGCTCCCAGACATCGTTCTCAAACGGCGTGCCGGGCGCGTGATACGCCACCGCTTTCCAGCCTTCAAACCAGATGCCGCGATGGCCGAACATCTCGAAATATTGCGGGCGCTGGCGCGGCGGGGCTTTCGCATCTGTGAAGCTTGCCGCGAAACTCGCGCCGGTGAGCGGCATCTGCGCCACGCCGTTGATGGCCGGAGAAGCGCTCACACCAAGGGTTTCGAGCAGGGTCGGCGTGAGATCAGAGGCGTGGCAGAACTGATGGCGCAACTCGCCGCGCGCTGCAATGCCGCGCGGCCATGACACCACCAGCGGATCGCGAATGCCGCCACCGTGCGTGTTCTGCTTGTAGCGCTTGAGCGGCGTGTTCGATGCCATGCCCCAGCCGAGCGGAAAATTGGAGTGGCTATTGGGCCCGCCGATGTCGTCGATGCGGCGCAGTTTTTCCTTGACCGGTTCGAACTGCAGGTTGTACGGCCCCATCGCGTTGACCATGCCGGCGATGCCACCCTCCTGGCTCGCGCCATTGTCGGACAGCACCAGCACGATGGTGTTGTCACTGATGCCGGCCGTGTCGAGAAACGCAATCAGGCGCGCGATCTGCTGATCCGCGTGATCGAGCATCGCCGCGAACGCCGCTTGCAGACGCGTGAACACGCGCTGCTCATCGGGGCTTAACTTCTCCCACGGGCCGACCAGATCATTGCGCGCAGGCAATTGCGTATCGGCCGGCACGATGCCAAGCGCCTTCATGCGCGCCAGGCGCGCCTCGCGCTCGGCGTCCCAGCCGTTGGCGAACACGGCGTCGTACGAGCGGATCAACTCGGCCGGGGCCTGATGCGGCGCATGCACGGCACCGAGCGCAAGCCACAACAGCCACGGCTTGTCAGGACAATCAGCCTGATGGTCAGCCAGCATGCGGATCGATTGATCCACCAGATCGCTCGACAGGTGATAGCCCGATTCAAAAGTACCGGGCGCATCGACATGGGTGTTGTCACGCACCAGCTCAGGCGAGTATTGATCGGTCTCGGCATCGAGAAAACCATAGAAGCGGTCAAACCCGCGCCCGAGCGGCCAGCCATCGTAAGGGCCGCCCGGCCCGCTCTCGGTGAGCGGCGTCACATGCCATTTGCCGAGCATGTAATTGCGGTAACCATGCGGGCGCAGCATCTCGGCCAGCGTGCCAGCCTCCTTCGAAATCTTGCCGCGATAGCCGGGATAGCCGCTATCGAAATTGGCCAGGCAGCCCACGCCCACCGCGTGATGATTGCGCCCGGTCAGCAACGCCGCGCGCGTGGTCGAGCACATGGCGGTGGTGTGAAAGCCGGTGTAGCGCAGCCCGCGCGCGGCGAGTGCGTCAATCGCAGGGGTGCGGATCGGCGAGCCGTAGCAGCCGAAATCGGAAAAGCCGGCGTCGTCGAACAACACCACCAGCACGTTGGGCGCAGTACCGGGCGCGCCGGGTGGTGCAGGCGGTGCGGGCCAGTGCGGCGTGGACTCGGCCACGGTGCGGCATATGCGTGCGCTGGCGGCAGAAGCGGCGGCAGGGTTGACAGCAGAGGTCATGGTGGCGGGCGCGCGGGTGAACGAGCGATGATTCTAAGCGCGGCACTGGTGAGGGCGAGTGGCCGGCGCACCAAGATCACCGTCTGCAATCCAAAACATCGCCCCCTCCAAAACCGTTGGTGGGAGCGGATATCATGCCATTGACCATTCAACAATGGCTCACACCAACAGTCTTCGCGATTGTGGTGGATGGTGCCTGTCATTGTGTTTGATAATGGCGGTTCGTTAGACATCATTCAAAGACTCGCATGGATTGGCTTGACCACAAGATTCCGCCACCCGTTGTGGGCGCACTCGTGGCCGCCGGCATGTGGGGTGCTGCCGCGCTGGGGCCGCAGTGCTCTACTCCGTCCGGCCCAACGCTCTGGGCAGTTGCCCTCCTTGCCGCAGCAGGCGTGGCGTTCGATCTGACCGGCTTGCTGGCGTTCCGGGCTGCGCGCACCACCATCAATCCCCTCACGCCTGGCAAAACCTCGGCGCTGGTGACTGGCGGCGTTTACCGCATCACCCGAAACCCGATGTACGTGGGCATGGCCTTGCTGCTGCTGGCCTGGGCGGTTTACCTTTGCGCGCTGCTGCCATTCGCAGGCATCGCCGTGTTTGCGCTTTACATCACGCGATTCCAGATCGCGCCGGAGGAGCGGGCACTCAAGCGTATCTTTGGTGAGCAGTATGCGAGCTATGCTGCGCGGGTGAGGCGGTGGCTGTAGTGCCGCCTGACGGACTACCACCGGCTGCGCCAACTTTTTTGCCGCTTTCCAGCCGTTTGATAACCGTGGCTGGCGCGCGGGTGACGTGAACCCGCTTGAGCCGAAGCTGCGCAAATGCACCATGCAAAGCGCCACCAATTTTTGCCGTCTGCATGGCCGGTATGGCTACAAATGGCCGGCGCTGCAGGCGTTGCACCGCAAGCGGTTCAACCAGACGTTTGAAGGAGCGCGCCAGGCGCTGGCAGGTGTTGCACCGCTGGGTGACGCAGCGCCATTGGACGGTGCGGCGCTACTGCCCGGCGTCGAAGTTAAAGCCGGCCCCTTTGAAATGGCCCAGCGCGCCCGGCGCGGCCGCTTCAATCGCTTGCGCGGCCTTGTCTGAAAACGCGATGTCGTGCATGTCATGCACGCCGCCGGTGATGAGCACTTGCAGAATGCCTTCGGTGCTGCCGACGTTGCGAAACGCGCGGCACACGCCGGGCGGCACCGAGAGGGTGTCGAATACGTCGAGCACCATGCGGTTTTCGCCTTGATCGTTCCAGGTAATTTCAAACTGGCCCTGCAGCACCGTGAACGTTTCAAACGTTTGCCGGTGCGCGTGCAGGCCCGGCCCCTGGCCCGGCGGGCAGACCGCGAGCGTCATCGTCAGGCCGGCTGCACCGGTGATCGGCGCGGCGCTGTTGACTGGGGTTTTGATGTTGCCTTCGAGGCCAATCACCGACAGCAGCTTGCGCGCGTAGACGACATCGCGTGCGGCTTCGGGCACGGCGGCGTTTTGCTGGATGGCGAGCGGCTTGAGTTGCTTGAAGCGGGCGACGCGGGTTTCCATGCCGGCTTGGGGGATGTGCAGGGTTTGCATAGAGGACTCCGTAGTGCGGCGGGCGTGAAGAGGGAACCGGAATTATGTCGCACCGCTGCGCCAAGGCGTTTCAGGCTTTGGGCTTGAGCAGTGCGAGTGACAGTGATGCCGCGCAGCAGGCCATCGCCAGCCATTGCGCCAGGCCGAGCGGCTCGCCCAGCACGATGGCACCCGAGAGCATCGCCACTACCGGCACCATGATGGACGACAAGCCGGCCACATTGGCCGGCAGCAGCCCGGTCACCCAAAACCAGCAGACATTGCCTATGCACATCGGCACCAGCGCAATGTAGGTAACCACGGCAATGGTTTGCCACGACGGCATGAACCATTGGTAGTCGCCGGCGATGGCCGCGCCCATCAGCATCGGCACCGCCGTGATGAGCAGTTGCCAGCCAGTGAGCACGGTGGCCGGCACCGCGACCGGGTTGCGTTTGAGAATCAATGTGCCGATGGCCCAGCCCAGCCCCGCCGTGATGCCGCAGGCGAAACCAAGCGGCGCACCGGCGTAGGCGGCAAAGCTCTGCACCATCAGCAGCGTGACTGCAGTGCCGCCGAGCAACACCGCCAACACCAGACGCCGTGTCATGCGCTCGCCCAGCACCGCCCATGAGATCAGCGCCGACCACAAAGGCATGGTGAAGCCGAGCACCGCTGCCTGACCCGATGGCAGCAGGATGGCGGCATAGGTGGTGGCGATGTTCCACACCACCAGATAAAACAGTGTGGCCAGTGCGATGGTGAACCAGTGGCGGCGCGGAATCACCAGCGACTGGCCGCGCAATGCCGCTACGGCCAGCAGCGTGAGGCCGGCCACCGGCACCGAAAGGGCGCGGAAAGTCCAGACCGACAACTCACGCAGGGCGATGGTGAACAGCGGCCAGTTGGTACCCCACACCAGCGTGAGGATGACCAGCAGGACCAGGGCGTGGCGCGGAATGGCGGGTGCGGGAGGGCGGGCAGCAGACATGGCGCGAGGCTCGCATGTTTTGATGCCAGTGGCAAGCGCGAATGTGACCGCGCAGGTGTCTGCGTGCGTGTCTATGTGTGTTCCTGTGCGGGTTCCTGTGCGGGTTCTTGCACGGGTTCTTGCACAGGCTCCGGCGCACTCACCCGCACATTTACCCGCGGACGCAAACACGATGTCACGCAAACGGCAGGCAAAAAAAGAGGCGCACGCTGCGCCTCTTTTTTCTGCACGTGGACTGGATTACTTGAGCGCGTCCAGCCCGGCTTTAGCGACCACGCCGTCTTGCTGCGCAGTGCCGCCGGATGCGCCAATCGCACCGACCACTTTGCCATTGACGATAATGGGCACACCGCCTTCGACCGGCACGGCTCCGTTCAAGCCCAGAATGCGCAAGCCTGCACCGCCGCCGGCGACGGCGTCTTCAAACACCTTGGTGGGGCGGCGGAACGCAGCCGCTGATTTGGCTTTGTCGACCGCGACCCAAGTGCTGCCGGTCTGGGTGTTGTCCTGCCGCTCGAAATAGACCTGATGGCCGCCGGTGTCAACCACCGACACCGCCATCACCCAGTTGTTCTTTTTCGATTCGGCAATGGCAGCGGCGACGGCTTTTTTGGCAGCGTCAATACCGATCGACTCGCCATACGGCGGCGGGGTTTGGGCGGCTGCGCCAAATGAGGCGGCAGCGATCACTGCGGCGAGCGTGGCTTTGATGGACGTTGTAATCATGTTGTCTCCTGAGGATGGGAAGGGAAGCTGCGGGAAACTGCGGGGAACTGCGATGAAGAGCGCCGTATGCGGCACAACGCATTGTCCGCACGCGAACCTTTTATGGCTTGACCAATGTCAAGCAATTGGAAGCCGCAAGGGCACATACCCGCTTTGGTACACTGCCGCGCATGCCAATTTTGCACCCGGGCGCGCTGTCCGCGTTGATCGTAGTGACCATCGTTGGCGGCCTCGCAGTGGATCGCCTGTACGGTGTGCCGGGGCAAATTGCCGTCACGTTCTTCGTGTGGGCATTGTTCATCTGGCTGTGCCGGCGCAGCGCGCCCGGCTTGCGCACCCGCCTGATCGCCTGCGTCTGGATTTCCGGTCTGGGCGAAATCGGCGCATCGCTGCTCTGGCAGCTCTACGATTACCAATTTTTCAATGTGCCACTGTTTGTGCCGCCCGGCCATGCGCTTTTGTATCTACTGGGGATCATCCTCGCAGAACGTCTCCCACCAAGGGTTTGCAGCCTGGTGCCATGGCTGGCCGCGCCAGCGGTGCTGCTCATGGCCTGGACTGGCGCTGATACCTTGAGCCTGTGGCTCTACCTGCTGTTTGTGTTGTTCATGCTGTTCGGGCGCGACAAAAAGCTCTACGCCACCATGTTCGTGATAGCGCTGGCGATGGAAATCGCCGGCACGGGTCTGGGCAACTGGACCTGGCACGAAACGGTGCGCCTGACCGGCCTGACCACCCTTAATCCACCGCTCGCGGCTGGCGCGTTTTATTGCGTGCTTGACGCGCTGGTGGGTTGGCGCAGCCGGTTTGGCGCAGCGCGCAGCGCGCTGGTCAACGTCGATTCGCCTGCCCCTGCTGCGCCCTCCGTGCTTGCTTCACCGTTCGCACCATCCGCGTCTTCCACCTCTTCCGCCTCTTCAGCGCCATCGATACCGGCTGCACTTTCGGCACCGTCCACGCACTCTGCATCCACCGCCCCCTCTCCCCTCCTCACCCATTCCCTCTTTCTCACCCCCGCCCCCACCCCATGACCCAGCCCTCCTACCTCGCCTCCCCGTCCAAACCGCACATCACCCTGCCGCCCGGCAGCGTCGATGCACACGTCCATGTGTTCGGCCCGGCGGCGCGCTTTGCCTATGACCCCAACGCGCCCTTCATCCCGGCCGATGCGCCCAAAGAAAAACTGTTTGCGATGCACGCACACATCGGCATCCAGCGCTGCGTCATCGTGCAGTCCACCTGCCACGGTTTCGATAACAGCGTGGTGGCCGATGCCATCGCGGCAAAAAACGGCGACTACATTGGCGTCGCCCT
>JANOYK010000832.1:0-7748 GCA_031428855.1 Burkholderiales bacterium
TCGCCCGTGGTCGAGATCAGAGTGAAGCCTTCGGCGGTTTTTTGCCCGGTGCTGATGGTTTTGGGTGGGCCGCCGTTGACCGACACCAGCGCCTTGCCGGGGAAGATGCCGACCAGATTGATATCAGCCGCGAAACCGTTGGTGCAGGCGGTTGTCAGCAAGCACGCCGCCAAGACCATTGCCCACCAACGGTTTTGGCGGTGTGCTGTGGCGCGATTCATGGCGCGGTGGGAGTGCGTGCCTAAAGTGCAGCGGGGCGGAAGCGAATGTCGCGCTGTGCGTCAGTCACGAAAATTCTGAAACGCCAGTGGCACCTCGGTCAGGTCTTTGCGCACCAGCGCAATCGCCGCTTGCAGGTCGTCGCGCTTGGTGCCTGACACCCGCACCGCCTCACCCTGAATAGACGAAGTGACCTTGATCTTGGCGTCTTTCAACAGACGCACGATTTTTTTCGACTGTTCCTGCTCAATACCGTTGCGCACCTTGATGATCTGTTTAACCTTGTCACCGCCGATTTTCTCGACATCACCGACGTCGAGAAAGCGCACATCAACACTGCGCTTGGTCATCTTGTTGGTCAGCACATCGCGCATCTGGCTCAACTGAAAATCGGAATCAGCGAAGGCGGTCAGTTCACGCTCCTTCTGTTCGATGCGCGCATTGGTGCCTTTGAAATCGAAGCGGTTGGTGATTTCCTTGTTGGCCTGATCGACGGCATTTTTCACCTCAACCATGTTGGCTTCGCAGACGATATCGAACGAGGGCATGCTGACTCCAGAGAGTGACGGCCCTGCATGATTGCCGGGCGCGGTGACCACAAAGACTATTCGCTGCGTGCTCGCTGCTTCCTCGCAGTAGGTTGACCGCTACTTTTTTCTACGGCGGTTCGCCAGATTCCCTGCAATACGCATACGCAGCGCATTGAGCTTGATGAAGCCGCCTGCGTCAGCCTGGTTGTAAGCGCCACCGTCATCGTCAAATGTGGAAATTTTCATGTCAAACAGCGAATCGGTTTTTGACTCACGCCCAACCACCATCATGGTGCCTTTGTAGAGTTTGAGGCGCACGGTGCCGTTGACGGTGTTTTGCGATTCATCGATCAGCACCTGCAGCAGCTTGCGCTCGGGGCTGAACCAGTAGCCGTTGTAAATCAGGCGCGCGTAACGCGGCATCAGATCATCCTTGAGCGCCAGCACTTCGCGATCCATCGTGATCGATTCGATCGCGCGGTGCGCCTTCCAGAGGATGCTGCCGCCGGGGGTTTCGTAACAGCCGCGCGACTTCATGCCGACGTAGCGGTTCTCCACCATGTCGAGCCGGCCGATGCCGTGGCGGCCACCGATGGTATTGAGCGTTGCCAGAATGTTGGCGGGCGACATTTTTTTGCCGTCAATCGCCACGATGTCGCCCTGGGCGAAGGTGAGTTCAATCACCTGCGGCTTGTTCGGCGCTTTTTCGGGCGACACCGTGATGCGCCACATCGAATCTTCCGGCGCGAAATTGGGGTCTTCGAGAATCCCGCCCTCGTAGGAAATGTGCAGCAGGTTGGCGTCCATCGAGTAGGGCGCACCGCCACCGCTTTTGCCAACCCGGCGCTTTTTGAAATCGACCGGAATGCCATGCTTGTCGGCGTAGGCCAGCAGCTTGTCGCGCGACAGCAGGTCCCACTCGCGCCACGGTGCAATCACTTTCACATTTGGCATCAGTGCATAGGCACCGAGTTCAAAGCGCACCTGATCGTTGCCCTTGCCGGTGGCACCGTGCGAGATGGCGTCGGCCTTGACCTTGCGTGCAATGTCGATCATGCGCTTGGCAATCAGCGGCCGCGCAATCGAGGTGCCGAGCAGGTACTCGCCTTCGTACAGCGTGTTGGCGCGGAACATCGGAAACACGAAGTCGCGCACGAATTCTTCTTTGAGGTCATCAATGAAGATGTTCTCTTTCTTGATGCCCATCTTGAGCGCCTTGGCGCGCGCTGGTTCGACTTCTTCGCCCTGGCCGATGTCGGCGGTGAAGGTCACCACTTCGCAGTGGTAGACGTCTTGCAGCCATTTGAGGATGACCGAGGTGTCGAGGCCGCCGGAGTAGGCTAAGACAACCTTGTCGATCTTGTTATCTCCAACCTTGCCGATCTTGTTATCCCCAACCTTGCCGGTCTTGCCGGTGTCTGCCTGGTTGTTGCCGCTTTTCGCTTTGCTCATGTCAAGATTCCACTTTTCCCAGTAACAAATATTCCATTAGCGCCTTTTGCGCGTGCAGCCGGTTTTCGGCTTCATCCCATACCACGCTGTGCGGGCCGTCGATCACCTCGGCCTCGACTTCTTCGCCACGATGGGCCGGCAGGCAGTGCATAAATAGCACGTCACGCTGTGCTGCCTTCATCATGTCGCCATCAACGCACCAGTCGGCAAACGCCTTCTTGCGCTCTTCATTCTCAGCCTCGAACCCCATGCTGGTCCACACATCGGTGGTCACCAGATGCGCGCCGCGCGCCGCATCCATCGGGTCGGCGAATTCTTCAAAATGTTGCTGGCCAATCAGACCGGCCCGCTCCGGCTCGACCTCGTAGCCGGGCGGGGTTGAGACATGCACGTTGAAGTCGAGCACCTCGGCCGCTTGCAGCCAGGTGTTGCACATGTTGTTGGAGTCGCCGATCCAGGCCACCGTTTTGCCCTGAATCGAGCCGCGCTGCTCAATGTAGGTGTAAATGTCGGCCAGCACTTGGCACGGGTGGTATTCGTTGGTCAAACCGTTGATGACCGGCACGCGCGAGTGCGCCGCAAAGCGCTCGATGATGTCCTGCTCGAAGGTGCGGATCATCACGATATCGACCATGCGGCTGATGACTTGCGCCGCGTCTTCGACCGGTTCGCCGCGCCCCAACTGGGTGTCGCGTGTGTTCAGATAAATCGCCGAGCCGCCCAACTGCTGCATGCCGGCCTCGAACGAGAGGCGGGTGCGGGTCGAACTCTTCTCAAAAATCATCGCCAGGTGGCGGTCGAACAAGGGGTGATAGGTCTTGAACGCCTTGAACTGTGCCTTGATGTGCCCAGTGCGCGCGAACAGATACGCGAACTCGCTGCGCGAGAAGTCCTTGAACTGGAGGAAGTGTTTGACTGCCATGATGGGTGTGCGATGCCAGGCGGTGAGGGTCACCAGCGCATCTCCAGCGCGGTGTTAGCCTGCGCGCCAAGGCGGCCAGAAAACGTTGCATTATAAAGTATTTGTTTCGGCCCCGGTATTGGCGTCTCGGACGCGGCAAGATGCTTGCAAAGCATTGAATCCAGTGTAAAATTCTTCTATAAGTAAGTAAGTATTTAATAACAAATAGAACCTGAAGCGAGGTGGTTCAGGGTGCGCCAAGGTTTGCTGGCGGTGGCGCACACGCTGTACCAGCCGCAGTGCATGATGCTGAAATGTGGTTTGTTGACGATAATGGCTTGAACTACTGAAACAAGGAATCTGAACATGGCCGCTGTTTTGAATTTTCCCCACGTGACCAACCCCAAGCCGGGTGATGTTGATCCGCTTGAAACGCAGGAGTGGGTCGAGTCGCTCGAAGCGGTGATGCAACGCGAAGGACCGGAGCGCGCGCATTACCTGCTCGAAGCGCTGATCGACAAGGCGCGCCGCAATGGCGCGTATCTGCCCTACAGCGCCAACACCGCCTACATCAACACGATTCCCACCCATCTCGAAGTCAAGAGTCCGGGCGACCATGCGTTAGAAGAGCGCATCCGCTCGATCACGCGCTGGAATGCGCTCGTCACGGTAGCCAAGGCCAACAAGGGCGAGGGCGACCTCGGTGGTCACATCGCCAGCTTCGCGTCAGTTGGCACCTTGTTCGGCGTCGGCTTCAACCATTTTTGGCACGCGCCCACTGCGGAACACGGCGGCGACCTGGTGTATTTTCAGGGCCACTCCGCGCCCGGCATTTATGCGCGCGCGTATCTCGAAGGCCGCATCAACGAAGACCAGTTGCTCAACTTCCGCCGTGAGGTCGATGGCAAGGGCATCTCGTCCTATCCACATCCGTGGCTGATGCCCGACTTTTGGCAGTTCCCCACCGTGTCGATGGGGCTGGGCCCGCTGCAGGCGATTTATCAGGCGCGCTTTCTCAAGTATCTGCACGCACGCGGCATCGCCGACACCAGCAAGCGCAAGGTATGGGTATTCTGCGGCGACGGTGAAATGGACGAGCCGGAGTCACTTGGCGCGATTGGCCTGGCGGTGCGCGAGAAGCTCGACAACCTGATCTTTATCGTCAACTGCAACCTGCAGCGCCTCGATGGCCCAGTGCGCGGCAACGGCAAAATCATTCAAGAGCTGGAAGCCGATTTTCGCGGCACCGGCTGGAACGTCATCAAGCTGATCTGGGGCGCGTATTGGGATCCGCTGCTGGCGCGCGACACCAGCGGCATCCTGCAAAAACGCATGGAAGAAGCGGTCGATGGCGAATACCAGAACAAGAAGGCCAACGATGGCGCTTACGTGCGCGAACACTTCTTTGGAAAATATCCGCAGCTGCGTGAAATGGTGTCGCGCATGTCGGACGACGACATCTGGCGCCTGAACCGCGGCGGCCACGACCCGCACAAGATTTACGCGGCGTATCACGCGGCGGTGCATCACAAAGGCCAGCCGACCGTGATTCTGGCCAAGACCATCAAGGGCTATGGCTTGGGCAAGCAGGGCCAGGCGAAAAATCCGACGCACCAATTGAAGAAGCTGGAGTTGGAGACGGTGCGTGATTTCCGTGACCGCTTCAATATTCCGGTGGCGGACGATCAACTCGAAGCGCTGCCGTTCTACAAACCGGACGCCAAAGACCCGATCATGCAGTACCTGCACGAGCGCCGCGCCGCGCTCGGCGGCTACCTGCCGCAGCGCCGCCCCAAGGCTGCCACCTCGCTCACCGCACCGGGCATGGATGCGTTCGACGCGCAACTCAAAGCCTCGGGCGCAGGCCGCGAAATCTCGACCACGATGGCCTTTGTGCGTATCCTCACACAACTGTTGCGCGACAAAAACATTGGCAAATTCATTGTGCCAATCGTGCCGGACGAAGCGCGCACCTTCGGCATGGAAGGGCTGTTCCGCCAGCTCGGCATCTACTCGGCCGAGGGGCAGAAATACACGCCGGTCGATAAAGACCAGGTGATGTATTACCGCGAAGATGCGGCCGGGCAGATTCTGGAAGAAGGCATCAACGAAGCCGGTGCCTTTAGTTCGTGGATGGCAGCGGCGACGTCGTATGCCAACTCGAATCAGATCATGATTCCGTTCTACATTTATTACTCGATGTTCGGCTTACAGCGGATTGGCGATCTGGCGTGGGCTGCGGGTGATTTGCGCTCGCGCGGGTTCCTGCTCGGTGCCACAGCCGGCCGCACCACACTCAACGGCGAAGGCTTGCAGCACGAAGACGGCCACTCGCATCTGATGAGCGCGACGATTCCCAATTGCGTCTCGTATGACCCGACCTATCAATATGAACTTGCCGTCATCATGCAGCGCGGTTTGAAACGCATGGTCGAGCAGCAGGAAGATGTGTATTACTACATCACCCTGATGAATGAAAACTACGAGCACCCGGACATGCCGAAAGGTGCCGAGGCCGACATTCTCAAGGGCATGTACCTGTTCAAAAAGGGTGCTGGTAAACACAAACACACGGTGCAGTTGCTCGGCTCGGGCACCATCTTCCGTGAAGTAGAGGCCGCGGCGGAATTGCTGGAGAAGGACTGGGGCGTGGGCGCAGATTTGTGGAGTTGCCCGTCATTCACCGAGTTGCGCCGCGACGGTCTGGCCACCGAGCGCTGGAACCTGCTGCACCCCACCGATAAAGCGAAAAAATCGCACGTTGAAACGTCGCTTGAAAAACACGCCGGCCCGGTCATCGTCTCGACCGATTACATGAAGGCCTTCGGCGACGGCATCCGCGCGTTTTTGCCGCGCGACGGCGGCAAGGTGCGCAACTGCAAAGTGCTCGGCACCGACGGTTTTGGCCGCTCCGACACGCGCGAAAAATTGCGCCACTTCTTTGAGGTGAATCGCCACTTCGTCACCATCGCCGCGCTCAAAGCGCTGGCCGAAGATGGCGCGATTGAAGCCAAAGTCGTGGCCGATGCGATCAAAAAATACGGTATCGACCCGGCCAAGAGCGACCCCACCACGGTGTAACACCGGCACCCTGAGCACAATCATCCCGACCAGAAATCGCAGAGGACAACATGGCAGTGAAAGACGTTTTCGTACCCGACATCGGTGACTTCAAGGATGTACCGGTGATTGAAATTCTGGTCAAGCCAGGCGACAGTGTGAAAGCAGAAGATTCGCTCATCACGGTCGAATCTGACAAAGCGACGATGGAGATTCCCGCGCCGTTTGCCGGCGTCATCAAGGAACTCAAAATCAAGATGGGTGATGTGGTCAACAGCGGCTCGTTGATTGCGGTGATGGAGGAAGGGGCTGCGGTAAGTGCCGCGGCACCTGCTGCCGCGCCTGGTGCCGCCACCGTATCCGCAGCATCTGCGCCGGCCGCGATTTCAATCGCGGCATCGCCCGCTCAGCCGCCTGCACCAACGGTTTCGGCCGACATGCCGGCGCAAGCCGCGGCCACAGCGGCTCCTGGCGCAGTGGCCGTTGCAAATGTGGCCGCTGCTGCTGCCGCCGCCGTGCCCACTGCCGCACTTGCCGCAGCGGGCGAGCGCCCGCATGCGTCTCCCTCGGTGCGCAAGTTTTCTCGCGAGTTGGGCGTCGATGTCACACGCGTCAGCGGCACCGGCCCCAAGGGCCGCATCCTGCACGAAGACGTGCAGAACTTTGTCAAGCAGGTCATGTCGGGTGCAGTGGCCTCAGGTGCCGCAGCGGCCGGCAGCGCAGCAGGCAGCGGTACCGGCCTGCAACTGTTGCCGTGGCCGAAGATTGACTTCGCTAAATTTGGCGCAACCGAAGCCGTGCCACTGTCCCGCATCAAAAAAATCTCGGGCCAGAATCTCGCGCGCAACTGGGCCATGATTCCGCACGTCACCCAGCACGACGAAGCCGATGTCACCGAGTTGGAACAGTTCCGTAAATCGACCAACGAAGCGATGGCCAAGCAAGGCGTCAAGCTCACCATGCTTGCCTTCATCATCAAGGCGAGTGTTGCGGCGCTGAAAAAATTCCCCGACTTCAACGCCTCGCTTGATGGCGACAACCTGATCCTGAAAAAATATTTCAACATCGGCTTTGCCGCTGACACGCCCAATGGCCTGATGGTGCCGGTCATCAAGGGCGCGGATCAAAAAGGCATTCTCGACATTGCCAAGGAGATGGGTGAGTTGTCTGCCCAGGCACGTGAAGGCAAATTGAAACCGGCCGACATGCAGGGCGCGTGCTTCACCATCTCGTCGCTCGGCGGCATCGGCGGCAGGTCGTTCACGCCGATCATCAACGCGCCCGAAGTTGCAATCCTCGGCGTGTCGAAATCGGCGATCAAACCGGTGTGGGATGGCAAGCAGTTTGTGCCGCGTCTGATGCTGCCGATGTCGCTGTCGTATGACCACCGCGTAATCGACGGCGCGGCGGGCGCGCGCTTCGCTGCGCATCTGGGCGGCTTGCTCACTGACATGCGGCGCACGCTGCTGTAGTCCGCGCGCAAGCAGCGCTATTCAGTGCGGAGCGATTGACTGCACCCCACCCGATTGATTCTTGGCACTGCCGCCCGCAACGGCGGCAGTGCTTCACAGATTGCCTTCACACCG
>JANOYK010000833.1:0-4512 GCA_031428855.1 Burkholderiales bacterium
CCTTGACCAGAGGCTGGTGAATCGGGAGTGTTGAAGCCGCCATGATTGAACCGGCACCGCATGCCTGCGTGAACCGGCACCGCATGCCTGCGTGAACCGGCACCGCATGCCTGCGTGAACCGGCACCGCATGCCTGCGCGATAATTCAGCCATGCTCTCCGCCGACGAACTCGCGATCAATCTCTTGAGCCTCAAGGTCGCCGCCGCCAGCGTGGTGTTGAGCCTGCCGTTCGCGATTGGCGCGGCGCTGCTGCTGGCACGCTGGCAGTTTCCCGGCAAGACCTTGTTTGATGCCGCCGTGCATTTGCCGCTGGTGTTGCCGCCAGTGGTGATTGGTTACTTTTTGCTGCTCGGGTTTGGACGCCAGGGGCCGCTCGGTGCATGGTTTGAGCAGACGCTTGGGCTGACCTTCGCTTTCCGCTGGACCGGTGCGGCGCTGGCGGCGGGCATCATGGGTTTTCCGTTGATGGTGCGGGCGATACGCCTCGCTCTGGAGGCGATTGACCCGCGCCTCGAATATGCCGCACGCACGCTTGGCGCGCATCGCTGGCGGGTGTTGACCAGCGTGACGCTGCCGCTGGCCTTGCCCGGTCTGGCCGCAGGCGCGGCACTTGCGTTCGCGCGCTCGCTTGGCGAGTTCGGCGCCACCATCACGTTCGTGTCGAACATCCCGGGTGAAACCCAGACCCTGCCGCTGGCGATCTACAACCTCACGCAAAGCCCGGGCGGTGATGCGGCCATTCTGCGGCTGTGTGCGATGTCGGTAGCGTTGTCGCTGACGGCGCTGCTGCTGTCGGAGTGGATGACGCGGCGCACGCGCAGGAGGCAGACATGAACCGCAAGGCTGCGCGCGAGGCGATGCGCACTGCGCTGCACCTGCGGGCCAGCGTATGAGTCTCGAAGTCAATTTCACCAAGCGCTGGCCCGATGGCACGCGCATTGAAGCCGCTTTCGCCAGCCAAGCCGCGACGCTGGCGCTGTTCGGCCGCTCGGGTTCCGGCAAGAGCACTGTGGTCAATGTACTGGCCGGTTTGCTGCGCCCGGACGCGGGCCGCATCGTGGTCGATGGTGAGGTGCTGTTTGATGCGGCGCAGGGCATCCATGTGCCGGTCGAGGCGCGCGGGGTCGGCTATGTGTTTCAGGACGGCCTGCTGTTTCCTCACTTGAGTGCGCGCCAAAACCTGCTCTACGGCGCGCGGCGCGGGGTGGCAGGGTCGATTGGTTTCGATCAGGTGGTGGCCCTGCTCGGCATTGAAACCTTGCTCGAACGCCGCCCCGCCACACTATCGGGCGGCGAAAAGCAGCGCGTCGCGATCGGCCGCGCCTTGCTCTCCAATCCGCGCATTTTGTTGATGGACGAACCGCTCGCCTCGCTCGATGCGGGACGGCGCAGCGAAATATTGCGCCTGATCGAGCGGGTGCGCGACGAGTTGAAGGTGCGCATCGTTTATGTCAGCCACTCGATTGGTGAAGTCACGCGGCTTGCAGATGACGTGGTGCTGATGCATCAAGGCGGTGTGATGGCGTATGGGCCGGTGGAGGAGATTTTCAATCGCGCTGATCTGCGCCCGCACACCGGGCGCTTTGAGGGTGGTGCGTTGATCGAGGCCGAGGCGGTGGCGCATGATGCGCGCTATTTTTTGACGACGTTCCGTTTTGGCGGCGTAGATGCGGCGGACTGCGGGGACTTGGCAGGCGCGGCAGACCCGGCCAATCCCGCGAACCCCGCGAACCCGGCAGACCCGCTGGCGCACCGGGGCCACGCCGAACTAATTGCCCCCGGTCTCGACGCCGCCATCGGCAGCCGCGTGCGTATCCGCATCCGTGCGCGCGATGTCACGCTGGCGTTGCACCGGCCCGAGAGCATCAGCACCCGCAATGTGCTGGCGGGCCAGGTAGTGACGGTGGAAGCGGGCAGCGGTGCCATTTCGGAAGTGCGCGTGCGGGTAGCGGGCAAGGAAATACCTGCCCGCATTTCACGCCGCGCTGTGGATGAGATGGGATTGCAGCCGGGCACGCCGGTGTTCGTGCTCATCAAAGCGATTGCCTTCGATAAGCGCAGCATGGGCTGGACCGCGTAGCGGCGCTCCGCGCGCAGTCAAGGCACGGTCAACGCGGCGGTAAAGCGCAAGCAACGCGCAAACAAGGCACCGGCGCGGGGTTGATGAATCCGTTTGCGTGAGTTGCCCAAGCCCATAATCGTTCAATGCCGGTGCGGTAAGAATGGCTCTGGGTGCGGGTCTTAAGCATTCAACAGGTTAAGGCCGTTGGTGCAAGCGAGTTTCAGGCAGGCCGCAGATTTAATTCCGTGCTGGCCACGTTGCTCCTGCTTTGACCACGCTAAATCGCGGTCACGCCGCCAACACCGCCTCGGCTGTGTCGTTAATCGTGGTGCGGCGCAGTTCGCGCCGCTCGGCGATGTTGAAGCGGCGGCCGCGATGGACTGTTGCGCGGTTGTCCCAGATCACTAGATCACCGGCGCGCCATTGATGCACATAGACACGCTCGCGCTGGGTGGCGTGTTCGAGCAGGTCGGCGAGGAACATGCGCGCTTCTGCGGTCGGCCAGCCGGTGATGTTGCACGCGTGTGCGCCGACGAACAACACTTTGCGCCCTGAGCCGGCGTGGGTATGCACCAGCGGCCAGAGCACTGGCGGCATTTCTTTTTTCTGCTCATCGGTGTAGGCCTCGTCGCCTAGCAGAAGGCGCGTGTGCAGGGCGTAGTGCTCGGCTTCGAGGGTTTCAACTTCGCGTTGGGTCTTTTCGTCGAGTGCGTCATACGCCGCGCGCAGGTCGGCGAATTCGGTGTTGCCGTCCGCCGCCGGCAGGGCAACTGCGTGGAGCATGGAGTAAGCGGCGCGTGGCTGCATGAACGAGCTATCGCTGTGCCAGAGTTGATTGGCGAAGTTGGAGAGGTTCTTGGGGGAGTTGCGCGCGGAGACTTGGCCTTGGGCATCGAGGTTGGAGATGTCGATCAGGCGCTCGTCCGGGTGGCGCTCGCGCCGCTTGAAGACGCGTTTGAGGCCGATGTCGAGCGGGCCGAAGGCGCTGGCGAAAGCGAGTTGCTGCTCGACGGTGAGCGGCTGGCCGCGCCATACCAGTACGGCATATTGGTTCATGGCGGCGTTGATGGCGCGGCGGTTGGCGTCGCTTGGCGGCCCGGTGAGGTCGATGCCACTGGCTTCGGCGGCGAATACCGGGTGCAGGGGTGTTAGATGCAGAGTCATGGTGTGCTCCGTTTCATACCACGGTAGAGGGCAGGCGCTTATCTTACTGCGCCGGTTTTTGCAGCCGCAGGGCCGCAGCGTTGCAACCGCAGGGCTGCGGCGTAAGTGGCGGCGCACAGCACGATGCAGGCGATCGCCAGCCAAACCGGTGCCGCGCTTGATCCGCTGCTGAGCGCGAGCGCACCAGCCAGCGGCGGCGCGAGCGCCATGCCGGCGTAGAAGATGACGTAGAACACGCCCATGCCGGCCGCGCGCGACGCAGCCGGGATCACCGCGCCCGGCAGCGACACCAGCACCCCGGCCGGCACGCCGCCAAACAGGCCCGCTGCGATGATCCACGGCAGCGGCGCAGAGGCATTCACCAGGCCTGCCAGCGATAGCGCCATGCCGGCCAGACTGAGATACACCACGGGTGTGGCGTAACCGTAACGCTGCACGAACAGCCCGCCGGCCTGCACCGAAATGATGGCAAGCACCGTGTTGATGGCGGTGAAGCTGCCGGCCGCGGCGAGCGACATGCCGGTCTGCATAAAAAATACCGGCAGGAACGCGACCGCCACCACGTAGGCCGCGTTGTAAAGCATCCACGGCAGGGAGTGGATCACGATTACCCCCCATTGGCGCTGCGAGAACGCGCGTAGATCAACCGGTTGCGTGGCGGGTGCGCCCGGTGCCGGCTGATAGCCGAGCGACACGCAGAGCATGCCCAGCACCGGCAGCACCGCAGTGGCACCAAACGCTGCCTGCCACGACACGCTCTGCGCCAGCGCACCTTGCGTCAATAACGCAAGACCAATGCCGATCGGCCAACTGTTCATCAAAATCGACATCGCCAGCACCATTTCTTTGCCGTCGAACCAGTCGGTCACCATCTTGACCAGCAGCACGTTGAGCACCACCGCGCCCACCCCCATCACGCTGCGCGCGATCACGGCCTGTTGGATGTCGCTGCTTAGCGCAAAGCCAGCCCCGCCAAGTGCCATCAGCGCGAGGCCCAGCAGCACTATGCGCTTGTCGCCAAAGCGCGCGCCGAGCATGCCGCCGGGCAGCGCAAACACGATGCCGGGCAGCAGATACAAGCCGACCAGCCAGCCGATTTGCGCTTGATCGATGCCCAGACTGCCGGCCAGCAATGGCGCAGTTGCGGGCACCGTTTGAAACTGGAACCCCATGCCAATGCGCGCCACTGCAAGCGCCGCCAGAACGCGCCAGCGCGTTTCGATTTTCAAGTTGCCTCCCGCATATAAGTGGGGCAGTGTAGCCGCAGCGGATCTATCGGCGGCGC
>JANOYK010000834.1:0-2568 GCA_031428855.1 Burkholderiales bacterium
TGACCCCATAGAGGAGGACCATCATGTGTATCTATCAATCCATCGGCGCCCTGCTGACCTACCCGGACCAAAGACTGGCCGCCGCCTTGCCGGAAATACTGGCCCACGTGCGCGACGACGACACACTGCCAATGCGTGAACGCGAAGCGCTGGTGCGTCTGACTGATGAAATGGCAGTTCACGACGCATACCAGTTGCAGGAAGACTACGTGGCCTGCTTTGACCGCGGCCGCGCCACCTCGCTGCATTTGTTTGAGCATGTGCATGGCGAGTCGCGCGAGCGCGGCCCGGCCATGATCGATTTGCGCGAGCAATATCTCAAGGCCGGGCTGGCGATCAATCCGGGCGAGCTGCCCGACTACCTGCCGGTCTTTCTCGAATACGTCGCGCATTTGCCGGCCCGCGCCGCGCGCGAGCAGTTGCACGAGATTGCCCACATCCTGCAAGACATCCACAGCGCGCTGGTGCGCCGCCGCAGCGCTTATGCCGCCGCCACTGCTGCGCTGATCGTGCTGGCCGGCGAAAAAGTGCGCACGCCGGTGCCAGACCGGCAACAGCGGCAGGAGAGCCAACCAGCGAACCTGGCGAGTGCCGCGCGCCCGGTCGAATCCGAATCCACATCCGAAGTTGCCTATGCGACTGAGCGCGACCAACTCGATGCTGAATGGGCCGAGCAGCCCGCCTTCGCCCCGGTGCGCCCCGGCGCATGCGGTTCGGGTGATGGCGCTGCGGTCAAGCCGCTGCACTACATGCCGCGCTCGATCGATCTACAACAAGGAGCCGCGTGATGAACCCGCTCACCCACTATCTCAACGAAGCCCTGTTCGGCCTCTACCCCTACGTCTGCATGGCGGTGTTTTTTCTCGGCAGCCTGATCCGCTTTGACCGCGAGCAATACACCTGGAAAAGCGATTCATCCCAACTGCTGCGGCGCGGCCAGTTGCGCTGGGGCAGCAACCTGTTTCATGTCGGTATCCTGTTCCTGCTGTTCGGCCATCTGTTCGGGCTGCTCACGCCGCACTTTGTCTATGCGCCCTTCATCAGCACGCCCAACAAGCAGCTGATGGCGATGGTGTCAGGCGGCGGTGCCGGGGTGCTCGCCTTCATCGGCCTCACTCTGCTGCTGCACCGCCGCCTGTGTGATGTGCGCATCCGCGTCAACTCGCGCGCAAGCGACATCCTGATACTGCTGTTGCTGTGGGTGCAGCTGGTGCTCGGGCTGGCGACGATTTTTTACTCGGCGCAGCACATGGACGGCAGCCAGATGCTCAAACTGGCCGAATGGTCACAGCGCATCGTCACCTTCCGCAGCGGCGCAGCGGCATTGCTAATGGACGCAGGCTGGGCCTTCAAGGCGCACCTGTTCCTCGGCATGACGCTGTTCCTCGTGTTCCCGTTCACGCGGCTGGTGCATGTCTGGAGCGGCTTTGCTGCACTGGCTTATCTCACGCGTGCCTGGCAAGTGGTGCGCAGCCGCCGTCTCGCATAACGTCAACTTGAAGCCAACCGGGAGAAATGCATCATGACCAACTTTGTCAGCGTGTCTTTGCGTGAGTCCGTTCGTGCGCCCGAGGGTGCGCTGGTGCGAGAGCCGGTGCGTGGGCCAATGCCTCACCCGGTGCGTGAACCCGTGGGTGCGCCGGTACATCAGGCGGCACCGCTGTCCTCCCTGCTAAGCGTCAACGGCACCGTCATCAGCGACGCGATGATTGAGCGTGCGACGGCAGACTGCAGCGGCGCACCCGAACCCGGAGTCACCGCGAAATGCGCTCTGGTGCTTCACGAGTTGCTGCACCAGCGCGCGGCAGCACTTGGCCTGCCGGTGCGCAGCGGTGCCCAGGCGGACGCAGAAGACACTGGCCTCACAGAAGATGAAACCCTGCTGGAGCAACTGCTCGACCTCGAAGCATCGATGCCTGCCCCCACCGGCGCCGAGTGCCGCCGCTACTACGACGCGCATCGCGACGCGTTCCGTCCGGGTGATCTGGCGCAGGTGCGGCACATCCTGTTTGGCGTCACCGCTGGCGTGCCAGTGCAGGCGCTGCTGGCGCGCGCCGAAGCCACGCTGCACGAGCTGCGGGCCGGCCCTGGCCGGTTTGCCGAGCGCGCCGCCGAACTGTCGAATTGCCCGTCAGGCAAGGTAGGCGGCAGCCTCGGCCAGATTGGCCGCGATGATTGCGTGCCCGAGTTCGCCGCAGCCGTGTTCGGCACCGAGACAACCAGCACCGGGTCCGCCCGCGACAGCGCCACCGTGCTGCCAAGACTGGTGCGCACACGCTTCGGTTTTCACATCGTCCAAGTCGAGCGCCGCATCGACGGCGTGCGGCTGCCGTTCGAGATGGTGCAGACGCAAATCGCCCACAGGCTGGCCGAGCGCGTCCGCCTTAAAGCCGCGCAGCAGTATGTCCGCCTGCTCGCCGCCAGCGCCCGCATCGAAGGTGTGGCGTTCGATGCCGCCACCTCACCACTGGTGCAGTAGCCATGATCCGGCGCAACCCGCGCGGCGACACACCGGTAGTGCATGAAACCGCTTTCGTCGATCACACCGCCATTTTGTGCGGCATGGTG
>JANOYK010000835.1:0-4471 GCA_031428855.1 Burkholderiales bacterium
GAGAGGCTTGGTGGGCGCGGTTTTCCGGACATCAACGTTGAAGAAGCGCTGGTACCAACGGTTTCCGGCCAGGTGCCTGGTGAAAATGCGGGCGGCATCATGGGCATCATGGGCATCATGGGCACGCTGGGCACGACGGGCACGACGGGCACGACGGGCACGCTGGGCACGACGGGCACGATGGGCGCGATGGTATGGCCGGCCTCGGACAATGGCCCGGCCTTTTCGATTGACGACTCGGCCACCACCGAAATCGATGACGCGTTGTCGGTCAAGCCGGTGCGCGCCGGGGTCACACGCGTCGGCATTCACATCGCTGCGCCGGGTCTGGGCTTCGCGCCCGGCACGCCGGTTGATGACATCGCGCGCCGCCGCATGTCCACCGTCTACATGCCGGGCGACAAGATCACCATGCTGCCCGATGCGGTGGTTGAGCGCTTCACGCTGATGGCCGGGCGGCGCATGCCGGCCGTGTCGCTCTATGTCGATGTGAATGAAACGGATGGCGCGGTCATCGCCATGAAAAGTTGTGTTGACACCATCGAGATCGCCGCCAACCTGCGCCACGATGTGCTGGACGCCGAAGTCACGCAAGCCAATCTCGAATCAGGCGGCGGTGATTTTCCGTTCAAGCCCGAGCTGCAATTTTTATGGCGCTTCGCCAATGCGCAAGAGCAAGTGCGCGGCCGGCCTTCGACGGCGGCGCATATGCGCGATTTTTCATTCAAGGTCGATTGGCCGCAGGCAGACGCTGCGGCGGGCAGCGCGGCAACATCGCGCGTCACCATCACCGAGCGCAAACGCGGCGCGCCGCTCGACAAGATCGTCTCCGAGTTGATGATTCTGGCCAACTCAACCTGGGGCAAGCTGCTGGCCGACAAGGGCGCGGCCGGCATTTACCGTGTCAAGACCGGCGTCGGCATTCAAGGCAAGGTACGCATGACCAGCGCGCCCGCGCCGCATATCGGCCTCGGTGTGACGCACTACGCGTGGTCGTCGTCGCCGCTGCGCCGTTATGTTGATCTGGTCAATCAGTGGCAGTTGATTGCGGTGTTGACAGCGGACGCCGATGGGGTCGATCACACCGGCGGTGATGCCGCCGCGCGCAAACCACCGTTTGCGCCCAAGTCCGAGCAATTGCTCGGTGCCATCGCTGCGTTCGATGCGGCTTACACCGCCTACGCCGAGTTTCAGGACACGATGGAGCGCTACTGGTGTCTCAAGTGGCTTGAGCAGGAAGGGCGGGTGCGGGCGGATGATTCGTCGGCGGCGCTGCCCGGCGTGGTGATGCGTGATGGCATCGTCCGGCTCGATGGGTTGCCGCTGCGTCTGACCGTGGCGGGCTTGCCGGCACTGGCGCAAGGCACGCGCGTGGCAGTGCAGATCCGCGCGGTCGATGAATGGCGGCTCTGGTTTGATGCGGCCTTTGCCGGTGTGCTGGCCGATGCGCCGGTGCTGGCGGCGGACCAGATCGATGCGATCGATGAGATTGACGAGGCGGATGAGGCGGATGGTGCAGTCACAGCACCGGCCCGGACCGCTCAAGCAGGTCACATTTAAGATTAAAATAAACTGTTAAGCCCATAAATACATTGAATATTTCGAGAAAACATTGAGTATCTCTGAAGCCTTCTTCCAGACCTTTCCGGCACCCGTGTGGTGGCGCCGGCTGGATGCTTCACAGCGTGTTTTCACGGTGGCGCTGATGGTCTCGACGGTGGTGCATGCCGGTGCGTTGACCCTCAAATTTGTGGCACCCGATGCGCCGCGCTTGAGGCCGCTCGAAACCCCGCTCGATGTGATCCTGGTCAACGCCAAGCACACGAGTAAGCCAGTCAAGGCCGAGGCCCTGGCGCAGGCCAATCTGGATGGCGGCGGTGAGGCCGCCAAGGGGCGCGCCAAATCGTTTCTGACGCGCTCGCGCGTCAATCAGGATGGCGAGCAGTTGTCCGATGCAGCAGCGCGGCTGCAGCAGCTTGAATCCGAGCAAAAGAAATTGATGAGCCAGTTGAAGGACGCGCCGACGCGCGTCAGCCGGGATGAGGTCAAGCCCGAGCACCAGCCCGAACCCAATCCGGCGCAGCCGAAAGTAAGCGGCATCGAGCTGATGGCGACTGCGCAGGCGCTGTTGCGCAAAGCGGCCGAAATTGCCAAGCGGATCGAAGACGAAAACGCCCGGCCCAAACGCGGCTATGTCACGCCGTCCACGCGCGAGGTCGAGTATGCGATGTACTTCAAAAATTGGGCCGAGAAGGTCGAGCGCGTCGGCAACATCAATTACCCGGAAGCGGCGCGCGGGCGTTCCTACCGGCTGGTGATGACGGTGTCGGTGCTGGCCGACGGCCAGGTTGAAAAAATCGAAATCGACCGCGGCTCGGGCACCCGCGCGATTGACGACGCGGCCAAGCGCATCGTCCGGCTCGCAGCGCCCTATGGCCGGTTCTCGGCGCAAATGCAATCGCGTTATGGTGTGCTGGACCTGACCATGACCTGGACTTTTTCACGCGCCGACGAGTTGTCGGTCGAGTGATGCACAATCAGCCATCACCAGATGCCATGAAAGCGCGCCCGGCATGAATGATTCAGCCTCAATGCCGCCACCCGCGCCGCGTCCGCCCGATGCGGCGCACCAGCTTGAGCATCTGCTCGCGGCCTTGGCCGATCATGTGCCGGCGCTGATTGCCTATTACGACACCAACACGCTAGTGTGCCGCTTCGCCAACCGCGCCTACGCCGAATCAACCGGCCACACCGTGCAAAGCATCGTCGGCAAGCCGCTGGCCGAGGTGATCGGCGCACACGCCAATGCCGTGATTGCGCCCGATGTGGCGCGCGTGGTGCGTGGCGAAAAAGTGCAATACGAGCGTGCGCTGGTGTTGCCCGATGGCACGCTGCGCCAGATTGAAGTCAGCCTGGTGCCACACTTCAATCCGGCCGGTGTGCAAGTTGGCGCGTTCGTGCTGATTAACGACATCACGCGCCACCATCAGATCGAAGCAGCGCTTAAAGAGAGCGAAACCCGCTTGTCCAAGCTGGCCGCTGCCACCCGTGAAGGCATTGTGTTTCACCAAAATGGCCTCGTCACCGATTTCAATGAAGCGGCGCTGAACCTGATGGGCTTCGAGCTGGCCGAGGTGCTGGGCCGCAACACGTTCGACTTTATTGCGCCGGAGAGCCGTCAGACCGTGAGTGAGAGCCTGCGTCTGGGACGCAAAGGCTTCTACGAGGCAGCAGTGCTGCACAAGGACGGCTACTCGATTCCGGTGGAACTGTCCGGCCGCAACATGGCACGCGGCCGCGATACCGTCAGCATCGCGGTGATCCGCGACATCACGGAGCGCAAGGAGGCCGAGGCGCGCTTCCGCTTCATGGCCCATCACGATGCGCTCACCGGTCTTGCCAACCGCGTCATGCTGCAAGAGCGGCTTGAAGGCCTGCTGGCGCTGGCGCGGCGCAATCAAAACCACCTCGCGGTGCTGTTCCTCGATCTGGACCATTTCAAAAACGTCAATGATTCACTCGGCCACCACGCCGGTGACGTGCTGCTCAAGGAAGTGGCCCGCCGGATCCGGGCTGCGGTGCGCGATGCCGATGTGGTCGCACGCCAGGGTGGTGACGAATTCATCGTCGTGCTGGCCGGGCTGGAAGAGCCGGAGGCAGCGGCGGCTGTCGCGGTCAAGCTGCTGGTGCAGGTGGCCGAGCCGGTGACGATTGACGGCCATGTGGTCAGTGTGGCACCGTCAATCGGCATCAGTATTTTTCCGGCCGATGGCGGCAGCGCTGACGAATTGATCCGCCACGCCGACAGCGCCATGTATTTGTCCAAGCAAAGCGGACGCCGCCAGTACCAGTTTTATGCGCCCGGATTGTCGGCCCACGCGCACGAGGCCCTGACCCGCGAGGCCGAACTGCGCGAGGCGGTGCAGCAGGGCAGCTTTGAACTGCATTACCAGCCGCAGGTGGATATGGCCGGCCTGTGCATCACCGGGTTTGAAGCGCTGGTGCGCTGGCGCCGCCGCGATGGCAGCCTCACGCCGCCGAATCAATTCATCGCCTTTGCCGAAGAGCACGGCATGATTAGCGGCATCGGCCGCTGGGTGCTGGCCGAGGCCTGCCGCCAGAACAAGGCTTGGCAGGATGCCGGCCTGCCGCGCGTGCCGATGGCTGTCAATGTCTCGCCGCTGCAGCTCAAAGCCGGCAATCTGGTGGCCGATGTCGAGCGCGTGCTGCGCCAGACCGGCCTCGAAGGGCGCTACCTCGAAATCGAATTGACCGAAGGCGCGCTGGTGAGTGACAACGCCGCCATCACCGGCAAGTTCGCCACCCTGCGCGCGCTCGGCGTGTTGCTGGCGATTGATGACTTCGGCACCGGCTATTCGTCGCTGGCGTATCTGAAGCGCTATCACATCGACAAACTCAAAATCGACCGCACCTTTGTGCGCGATATTGAAACCGATGCCGACGATGTGGC
>JANOYK010000836.1:0-3477 GCA_031428855.1 Burkholderiales bacterium
AGGGCCGGCCGCTGATGCGCGCGCACTCACGTAGGATGTTGAATTCACTGTCGATGTCATCGAAATCCGAAATCATTTGCAGCACCCCCTTGCCGGTCTCGCCCACAGCCTTGGCAATGCTGATCAATTCATGCTCGGCCACGCCGAAGGTGGGGGTCTGCTCGCCGCGCGATGTTTTGTGGACGAAGGTACGCGAAGTAGTGAAACCCAACGCGCCCGCAACGATGGCTTCTTTGACGACTGCGGCCATCTGCGCGGTGTCGTCAGCCGTCGCCACCTCACGCGCGGCACCGCGCTCGCCCATCACAAACACGCGCACGGCAGCGTGCGGAATCTGCGCGCCAATATCCATGATGCGCGGCGTCTTGGCGGCGGCATCGAGAAATTGCGGGACACTTTCCCAGTCCCACTTCACGCCTTCGTGCAGCACCGCGCCGGGAATATCCTCGACGCCTTCCATCAACTCGATCATCCACTGGCGCTGATGCACCTTGGCCGGTGCAAAGCCGACCCCGCAATTGCCCATCACGGCGGTCGTTACGCCGTGCCATGACGATGGCGTCATGTACGGATCCCAACTGACCTGGCCGTCGTAATGGGTGTGAATATCGACCCAACCCGGCGCGACCATGAGGCCGGCGGCATCCACGGTGCGTGCTGCCGCGCCAGTGACTTTGCCCACTTCCACTATTTTGCCGTCTTTCACCGCCACATCACCGGTGAACGATGCGGCCCCAGTGCCATCAACAATGGTGCCGCCGCGAATCAATAAATCATGCATGTTCAATTCCTTTTGGTCTAAGTGCCGTAGTGGCACACTGCGTATTGCACCGCTGTCAAAGCAGTTCACACATCATGTTGCTAAGTCTCGAAATAATACGCGACACGGCCGGTCGTCCATATCAGCACACCCGTGCCGAAAAAATCAGCATCCTCCGTCCACACCGGACAGCCCATCGCCATGGCACAAGCGAGCACCGGCCAGATTCTCGGAGATCCATTCCGGCACCCGCTTACCCGGCACCGCGCGCACCAGAATGTTGGCATCGAGAACAATCGCCTTGCTGCTCATGCCGCCTTGGCTTTGGCGGACTTGCGCTGCACTGCGCTGCGGCGGGCGGTTTTAAATCCGGCAATCACTTCCTCGGCATCGACACTGCGCGCAGCCAGCAGTTGATCCAGACTCTTGCCCGCTTTCTTGAGCGCAGCAACGTGTGCATCCACTTGCCCCTGCGCGGGAATAAAGTAACCCACGGTTTGGCCGTGGCGGGTCACGGCCACCGGCGCGCTCAATGCGATGTACTCCGCCAGATCAGCCCGGAACTCCCTGATGCCTACCTTTGCTGTTTCCAAAAATTTAACCCTTGACGAATGCTGCCGCGTTAAATGTGCATCAATGTGTACACATTATAAACGGTGGCTGGCGCGGCCGTAGGCTGCTCACTTGTCGGTCCAGGGCAACTCTTTCCAGAGCGCGCGAAAGCGCACATCGTCCGATTTGAGTTCAGCTTCATACGCGGCCGGGCCGAGATAACGGATCGGTGCGAACGCGCGCTCGGCTGCGAGTTTGAACGCCGGGTCGGCCTGCGCTTTTTCAATCGCGTTGACCAAGCGCTCGCGAATCGCGGGCGGGATGCCTTTGGGGCCGACGATGCCACGCAACGAGGCCATCTCGAACGCAAAGCCCTGCTCGCGGAACGTTGGCCAATCGGCGGCGGCGGGCAAGCGCTTCGCCGTCATCTGCCCGAGGCAGCGCAGGGGTGAGCCGCCTTTGAGATATTGCAGCGCCTCGCCGACATTGATGGCGGCCACCTCAATATGCTTGCCGATGATGGCGGTGCGGGTGTCGGCGCTGCCCTTGAACGGCACATGCGTCATCTTCACGCCGGCGCTTTTCTCGAAAAACATCATCGCCAGGTGATCGTCGGAACCGACACCGGTAGTGCCGACCGTGACCTTGCCTGGATTGGACTTGGCATAGGCGGCGATGTCGGCGAGGGATTTAAACGCTGATTCGCTGTGAACACAAAACGTGCCCGGATCGTCGACGATGTTGCCGAGCAGGTCATAGCT
Organism: Burkholderiales bacterium; assembly: GCA_031428855.1. Lineage (GTDB taxonomy): Bacteria > Pseudomonadota > Gammaproteobacteria > Burkholderiales > JAEUOS01 > CANJDH01. Next base: position 2,074 of record JANOYK010000836.1, read on the forward strand.
CTGCCAGGTCCACGGCACGCTGCGTTCAATCGGGATCGTCACCGCGGGAGGGGTGTTGATAAAACCGATGTGGTAGCCATCGGCAGGCGCTGCCGCAATCGCCGCAAAGCCAATGCCGCCGCCCGCGCCGGGCCGGTTATGCACGGTAATGCGCGCGCCGTCACCCAGATGCTTTTCGATAAACGGCATGATGTTGCGGGCGATGATGTCGGTGCCGCCGCCGGGCGCGTAGGCAATGTAAAGATTGATCGGCTGATCGACCGGCCAAGCAGCGGGGGCGGTGGCAGGCAGGGCTGCTGCGAGCAGGCCGGTGGCCAGGGCGAGGCTGCGAATCAATTTGCTGAGCTGCAAGAGCGGCTTCGCGCTGAGGGTCATGGTGAACTCCGGTCAGTTAAGTGGGCGGGAGAAGTATAACTGCGGCGGTGTGGCTTTTGCTGCATCAGCGCGATGCCCTGGGGGCGTGCAGCGCGCCCTGGCTGCGCACCCAGGCCGCACACCCAGGCCGCACACCCAACACAGGCCCGCGCCGCAGAATGGCTCCTGGAGCGGATCACAGGCGATGCCATCAAGAGACTCGCTGTGGGAGCGGCTCTTGGGGCGTTATGCCGCTGATTACACCCCGCCGTCCGGCACCGCTTCGGCCACGCTGCGGTCGTTGTCGGCCGAGAAGCCGCCGATGCCGGCCGCGCCCCAGCACGGACGCGCGAGAAAACGCGCCCACCATTGCGCCACCAGCGGCGTCAGATGTGCCGGGCGCTCTTCTTCAAAGCGCACCACATAGGGCGCAGCGGCTATGTCGGCCAGGGTGAAGCGCTCGCCGTAGATCCACGGCCCGCCGCTTTTTTTCAAATACGCCTCAATCTGCATCGTCAGGTCTTGCAGGATGTCGAGCGCGGCGTCGATCTCGGCGCGGCTGAACGGATTGCGCGCCATGCGCGTCCACAAATCGCGCCGCTCTTTGCTCGGGATCGCGGCGAGGCGCGCGGCCAATTCGGCGTCTGACCATTTCTCGGCGATCGGCCGCATCAGCAGTGTCCAGTTCGGTTTTTGCACGGCCGGCAGGCAGGTGTCGTCGATATATTTCGACCAGCGCCGCACTTCGTGGCGGTCGAGCGGAGCATCCGGCATCAAGGGCGGCGCGGGGAAGGCCTCATCCAGATATTCGTTGATGAGGTTGCTCTCGATCAGCGCGTGGCCGCCTTGTTCTGGCGGGCCATTGACCAGCAGGGCCGGCACGATGCCGCTCGGGTTGATGCGCTTGTACCAGGCGGTGTGATGCTGAAATTTGTTGATGTCGATCACGCGGCCTTGCCATGCGAGATTTTTTTCGGCGAGGCACAGACGCACCTTGCGTGAGGCGCTGGAGTTCCAGGCGTGATAGAGCACCAGATCGGGTTGTTTGGC
>JANOYK010000837.1:0-1737 GCA_031428855.1 Burkholderiales bacterium
TACAGCAAGCCATTGCGTTTCAACATGGCGGCGCGGCGCACCGAGTCTTTGTAAAAACTGTTCGCGCCATCGACGATCACATCCCCATCGGCCAGCAGCGGTGCCAGCGTGCTGATGGCCAGTTCGGTGGCGTCCCCAGCCGGCAGCATCAGCCACACCACGCGCGGCGTGGTGACTTGCTCGATCAGCTTGGCCAGGCTCGCGCCGGCGGGCGCCTCCAGCTCGGCAGCAAGCGCGCTGGTGATCTCTGCGCTTTGATCGAACAAGGCCGCACGCACGCCGCCGCGCGCGAGCCGGCGCGCCATGTTGGCACCCATTTTTCCGAGGCCCACCAGCGCGAAAGAAGTCGTCACAACAGTCTTAACAGCAGTCATGCGTCAATGTCAGAGGCGAAACACGCTATTCTACCGAAGGGCCTGTTTTGGCTAACCTGTGGCCCGCGTGTGGCTCGTGTATGGCCCGCGTGCGGTTCGTGATGTGGCCCGCGTGTGGTTCGTGATGTGGCTCGTGATGTGGCCCGCACGCTTCACCGCGCGGGTCACGAACATCAGGGGTTGCACCAGCTTCGTTGCGGTGGTCGTGATATCGCCCGCACGCTTCACCGCGCTGGTCACTGCATTCCCGACCGTCTCAATCAACCTGTTTGCCGCCGTATGTGCCACACCGGCGCGCCTCTTTTTCCTCTCCCCACATGACAACTTCCATCGGTCTTATCGGCCCCGGCGCAATGGGCCTGGCCATCACCCAGGCGCTGCTGCGCGGCGGCTTTCGCGTGCTGGTGCGCGACATCAACCCGGAGCGCAACCGGCTCGCCACCGAAGCCGGTGCCATCGTGCGCGAACACCCGGCAGCCATCGCGCGCGAGGCGGACATCGTGATGTCGATTGTGGTCAACGCAGCGCAGACCCGCGCGGTCTGTTTCGGCGAAAACGGCATCACCCCGGCGATGCGCCGTGGCGGCATCGTGCTGATGTGCTCCACCATCGCGCCTGACGACACCGCGTCGATTGCCGCGGAGCTGGCAACCCACGGCATCAACCTGATCGACGCGCCCATCTCCGGCGGGCCAGTGCGCGCAGCGGCCGGCACCATGAGCATGATGCTGGCGGGCAGCGCCGCAGCGTTGCACACCTGCGACGCCATGCTCCAAGCCATGAGCGACAAGCGTTTCGTGGTGAGCCACACGCCGGGTGACGGCAGCAAAATGAAACTGGTCAACAACCTGATGGCGGGCATCAACTTGGTGGCGGCGGCCGAAGCGTTTTCGCTCGGCATCAAGGCTGGGCTTGACCCGAAGAAAATTTATGAAGTGGTAATGGCCAGTTCCGGCATGAGCTGGATGGCGGGTGACCGCATGAAACGCATCATCGAGGGGGACCGCACCGTCACCGCTGCGGTGCCGATTCTGACCAAGGATGTCGGCCTCGCACTCGACCTCGCGCGCTCACTCAATTTTCCGCTGCCGGCCGGCGCGGTGGCGCACCAGGCGTTCCTCGCCACGCTCGCTCTCGGGCACGCGCAGGAAGACGACAACGCGGTGATCCGCTTTTACCAGGCGCTGACCGGCATCCCGCTGCCGTGACCGGCACCCGCTTCCACGCCGCGAGCTATTGGCGCGCCGCCAGCAGCGCCCGCGCCATTTGCGCGAAACCCGCGCCACCTGTTTTCGAGGTCACATAGGCCGGCGGCACCGGCAACTCGCCGACGATGGCGCGCACGTTGGCGACGCCGACCGCG
>JANOYK010000838.1:0-2610 GCA_031428855.1 Burkholderiales bacterium
CGCGGCGTTCTTGTCGAGCACGGTCGGGTTGGTGTGGCGCGCGCTGGTGCTATGGATGTTGTTGCTGGCGCTGGTGGCAGTAGCGGGGTGGGTGTGAACCGCTGATGGCCCAGGTGGCTTGAGCCGAACTGAGCCGCGCCGCGCCGCGCCGCGCCGCGCAGTTGGTCTGCGCCGCTTGCCTTGGCCGGGTCAGTCAGACCGGTCGGTGCCGCAATTCCAGCAGGTGGTGAATTGTCCTTCGAGCGATTCGCTGCATTGCCGGCAGGTCCAGCCTGGCGCATAACGCGGACGCCGCACCTCCTGCAACAACACGCCTGCCTCGCCGGCTTGCGCGTCGTCGAGAATCCAGACTTCCGGCCAAGCTTGGTCGAACGGCACTTCCCCGGCCACACGGATCAAATTTTCGTTGCGCAGGATGGCCGGAATGCCGGCCGCTTCAAGCACATTGCGCAGATGCATGGCCTCGACCACGTGATAGGCGCGCCAAATCCGTTTCATGTCCGGTTTATGCCCGGTTCATGCCCCATGCCCGGCAGGCTGCGCCGCCGGCACGGGCATCATCGTCATCACAGTCATCACGGGTGCCACAGTCACTGCCGTTGCCGGCGTCACTGTGATGACGCGCTGGTTTCGGCCAGCAGCTTCTGAAACAGCGCAAGGCGCTCGCGGTTGATCTGGCCGCTGTCGGCGTGGGCGCGCACCGGGCAGCCGGGTTCGTGCAGATGGCGGCAATTGGCAAAGCGGCAGGTGCCGAGGTAAGGCGCGAACTCGGGGAAGCCGGCTTCGAGATCACTGTGGCTTAAGTGATGAATGCCGACTTCCTGCATGCCGGGGCAATCGATGATGGTGCTGCTGTCATCAATCCGGTACAGCCGCGAAAAAGTGGTGGTGTGTTTGCCCGCCTTGAGCGCGGCCGACAACTCGCCAATCACCGCCGCCGCATTGGGTACCAGCGCATTGATAAGGCTCGATTTTCCCATGCCGGACTGCCCCACCAGCACCGTACACCGGCCTGAAACCCGCTCCAGCAGCGCCTCTTGGGCCGATGGCGCGGTGCCGTCACGCGGCTTGGCCTTCATTTCAATCACCTCATAACCGGCTGCTTCAAACATCGCCAGGCGCTCGCGCGCGCTGTTTTTGCCGGCGCTGCCAGCCAGGTCGGTCTTGTTGAGGGCAATCAGCGCAGGCACGCCGGCCGCATGCGCAATCAGCAGCACGCGGGTGATGAACTCTTCGGATGCGCGCGGCTCAACCGCAGCCAGCACCAGCACCTGATCGACATTGGCGGCGATGCCTTTTTGTTTATAGGCGTCGGAGCGTTCCAGATAATTGCGCCGTGGCAGCACTTGGTCAATCACCGCCTGGCCCGGCCCGGTGAGCGCGAATTGCACCTGGTCACCGCAGGCGGCAATGTGTTTTTTGCCACGGGTGACGCAATCGAAATGCTGGCCGCGCAAGGGGCCAGCGCCCGCTTCGACCTCATAGCGCCGCCCGAACACGGCGACCACGGTGCCGCTTTCGGCTGCGCTGGCCGCTGGGTGGCCCCTTGGGTTGTCCTTGGGGTTGCCCCCTGCGTTGGCCGCGCTCAAAGCGTGAGCATTGCGTCAGCCTTGGCAGCGCAAATGAAATCGTTTTCGGTCAGGCCGCCAACACTGTGGGTGTCGTAACGCACTTCGCACCGGTTGTAGTTCACCACCAGTTCGGGATGATGGTCTTGGCGGTGAGAAATCAGCGCCAGCGCATTCACAAACGCCATCGTCTCGTAATAATGTTTGAAGGCGTAGGTCTTGACCAGTTTGCCGTCGCGGATGTCCCAGCCGTTGATCTGAGCCAACAGGGCGCGTGCGTGCGTGTCAGGCAAAAGCGCGCCGCCTTGGCCAGGAGCGCAATGGCGCGCCGCCAGCGTCGCCGAGGCGGGCTGCACTGGAGCGGAAGCTGCCTGCGGCACCGGCGCATTCATTGGGCAAGCCTCACGCGGCAAGGCTTTTCAGACGCGCCACCCGCAGCGGCGCGGGCGGGTGAGAGTCGTAAAACGCCGAGAACCATTTGTCGGGCGTCAGCGTGGCGGCGTTGTCTTTGTAGAGTTTGGTCAGTGCCGCAATCAGCGGCTGCGCGCCGGTGATGCCGGCCGCAAAGGCGTCGGCCTCGTATTCATGCTTGCGTGAAGTGATGCTGGTGAGCGGATGGAGGATGAAGGTGAACACCGGCAGCACCAGCGCGAACAGGGTCAGCGCCGTGCCTGCGCTCATCAGCGTCACGCCCAGCCCGGCATAAAACCAGGCGGCGTTGGCCAGTTGCCCGAGCAGCCATAAAAACAGCAGCGAGAGTGCGAACAATGCGGCGATGCGTTTGACGATATGGCGGCGCTTGAAATGCCCCAGTTCATGCGCCAGCACCGCTTCGACTTCGTGCTCATCCAGACGCGAGATCAGGGTGTCGAACAAGACGATGCGCTTGGCGCTGCCCAGACCGGAGAAGTAGGCATTGCCGTGGCTGGAGCGGGTCGAGCCATCCATCACAAACAGGCCTTGCGAGCGAAAGCCGGTGCGCGCCAGCAGGGCTTCGATGCGCGCCTTGAGCGAGCCATCGGGCATTGGCACAAATTTGTTG
>JANOYK010000839.1:0-7498 GCA_031428855.1 Burkholderiales bacterium
GTCGCGCAAAAAGGCGAGGTGATGCTGATCGGTTACGCCGGTGGCGGCGTACGCAACATTTTCGCCACCAAGCCGGTAAAGAACCTGGCCGAACTCAAGGGCCTCAAGGTGCGTGTGCAAGGCGCGCCGATCTGGAGCCGCACCTTCACCGCGATTGGCATGGCGCCCACCGTGATCGCCTACAACGAAATCTACAACGCGATCCAGAACAAGGTGCTCGAAGCGGGCGAGAACGAAGCGGCCGGCGTCGAGGCGATGAAATTTGCCGAAGTCGCGCCCAACATCAACCTGACGCAGCACGCGATCACGATCCGCCCGATCTGTTTTTCGTCCAAGACCTTCGCCAAGCTGCCGAAAGATCTGCAGGCCGCCATCGTCAAGGCCGGCAAGGAAGCCGGCGCCTATGGCCGCCAGATCGAGTCGTCCGAAGACCAGAAGAAGCTCGACGCAATGGAGAAGGCCGGCAAGCTCAAGCAAATCCCGTTTGCCGACCGCGCCGCGATGCAGAAGCTGGTGGACCCGGTGATGCTGGCCTACGCCAAGGAGATCGGCGCCGACGGCATCTACGCAAAGATCAACGCGATCAAGTAAGACGTAACGTGCCCGGTGCGAGTGAACATGACAAGCATCCGGCGCGGCGATTGATTCGCGTTTAGGCAATCTGCATCACCCACCCTGCCAGAAGGCGCTGCAGTAGCCCCTCCTGGCAGGGTGCCCTCCAAGAAGTCCAACCCGCGCGGCTCTCCGGGCCGTGCCCCATTGTGGTTTTATGAAAAAATTCCTCGACATCTGGCAAAAAGTGCTTACCTGGGTCATGGCCACCGCCGTGGCCGTCCTCATCATCCCGGTTTCTATCCAGATCTTTTCGCGCTTCACCGAATTGATTCCCGCCTACATCTGGACCGAGGAGCTGTCGCGCTTCTGTTTCATCTGGATGGTGATGATCGGCGCCATGATCGGCCTGCGGGAACGCCTGCATTTCGATGTCGATGTGTGGCCGGCGCTCAGCCCGCGCCGCGACGCCCTGCTGCGCCTGATCTCGAACGTGTTTGTGCTGGCCTATACCGGCGTGATGATCTGGTGGGGCATCGAATTCACCCAGTTCGGCTGGAACCAGACCTCCGAATTGGCCGAACTGCCGATGTGGCTGATCTTCATCGCCTGGCCACTCACCGGCATCAGCTGGCTGATGTTTCTGGTCGAAGCCTTCCTGCGCGACATCGACTTTTACCGGCGCAACGTGCCGCTGGCCGCCGGAGACTTCGCATGATCGGCGCCACCCTCACCCCTGGCATGGCCGCGCTGGTGCTGTTCGGCTGCTTCTTCGTCCTGCTGATCGCGCGCGTGCCGGTGGCGTTCGCGCTCGGCCTGGCCTCCCTGCCCCTGTTGTTCATCGAAGAGCGCCTGTCGCCGCTGGGCATGTTCAACGAGATGTTCAAGGCCTACAACTCGTTCATCCTGCTGGCAGTGCCGTTCTTCCTGCTCACCGCCAACCTGATGAACGTGGGCGGCATCACCGAGCGCCTGATGCGCCTGTCGCGCGCCATGGTCGGGCATTTCCCCGGCGGGCTGGCACAAATCAATGTGCTGCTCTCGGTGTTCTTCGCCGGCATTTCGGGTTCGTCCACGGCCGACGCGGCAAGCCAGGGAAAACTCTTCATCCAAGCGCAGGTGAAGGAAGGCTATGACCTGTCGTTCTCGATCGCCATCACCGCAGTCTCGGCCGTGCTGGCGGTGATCATCCCGCCGTCGATCCTGATGATCGTCTGGGGCGGCGTGATCTCGACCTCGATCGGCGCGATGTACCTGGCCGGCGTGGTGCCGGGCCTGCTGATCGGCCTCGCGCAAATGGCCACGGTGCACGCCTACGCGGTCAAGCGCAACTACCCGGTCTATCCGCGTTCAAGCTTTGTCGAGTTTCTGAAGGCGGCGCTGGTGTCGATTCCGGCGTTGACGACGCCTTTCATCATCGTCGGCGGCATTCTGCTCGGCTGGTTCACCGCGACCGAATCGGCCGCCATCGCCGTGCTCTACGCCGCGGCACTGTCCATTTTTTATTACCGCGAAATGACGATGAAGAAGCTCTACGACTGCATCGTCGAGACCGGCAAGCTGTCGTCGGTGGCGCTGTTTTGCGTCGGCACGGCATCGGTATTCGGCTGGCTGATGGCGTATTACCAGATCCCGAAAGCATTGCTGTCCAACCTGCAGGTGCTCGAATTGGGCATCACCGGCACCGGCTTTCTGATCGCCGCAGCTTTCCTCGTGGTTGGCTGTTTTCTCGATGCGATCCCCGCCATTATCATCGTCGGCACGGTGATGCAGCCACTGGCCGAGGCCTGCGGCATGCATCCGGTGTCGTTCGCCATCATCGGCATTGTCTCGCTGGCGTTTGGCCTGGTCACGCCACCGTATGGGCTGTGTCTGATGATTTCGTGCGCGGTGGCAAAAGTACCCATGCGCTACGCGCTCAAGGACACCATGATTATGCTGATCCCGATGCTGCTGGTGCTATGCGCCATCATCATCTTCCCGGAGATTCCGCTGATCCTGCCGCGTCTGATCTCGCCCGAATTGTTGAAATAGCGGCTGCGGCCACACCGAGGCAATCATGCCATTTACAAACATGCGATTTTCAAAATTGTGTGATGGTTTCGGTGTCGAGACACACGATGCCAATCTCGCGCAACTCAACGACGCGATGTTCGGCGAACTATGGGACGCCTGGCTTAGCCATCATGTGCTGGTGATGCGCCGGCAGCAACTCACGCCGCAGCAATTTCACAGCTTCGCGCGCCGCCTCGGCCAGCCCGAGCCGCACGTGATCGACCAGTTCCATCACCCGGCGATTGCCGACATCCTGGTGCTGTCCAACGTCAAGCGCCAAGGCCAGCCGATTGGTCTGCAAGACGCCGGCACCTATTTCCACACCGACTACTCCTACCTCGCTGTGCCCGCGCGCTGCACCACGCTCTATTCGATCAGCGTGCCGGCCGCAGGCGGCGAGACCCGCTTCGCCAACCAGACCGCCGCTTACGACGATTTGTCTGCGGACATGAAGCGCACCATCGACCCGCTGATTGGCCGCCACCGCTACGGCAACCGCGACGACCTCGACGTCAAGTCCCGCACTGTGGCCTCAGTGCTCAACGATGAGCAAGACAAAAAAATGCACTGGGTGCGCCATCGCATCGCACGCCCGCATCCGCTCACCGGCAAAAAATCGCTGTACTCAATCTCCGGCAGCTCGTTCGGCATCGAAGGCATGCCGGACAAAGAAGCAGTAGAACTGCTCGACCAGCTCAAACACCACGCAACCGGGCCGCGCTATCAGTACGCGCTCAAGTACAACGTCGGCGACGTGGTGGTGTGGGACAACGCCGCCCTGCTGCACTCGGCCACCCTGGTCGATCTAAGCCACCCACGCACGCTATGGCGCATCACCCTCAAAGAAGACCCGGCCAAACTCGAAGCGCTGTAACAGCCCGCAGAGTCACCCCACCGCACCAGCCATGAACACAACCAACACCAACTCCCCGTTCTCCCTCACCGGCAAAATCGCCCTCATCACGGGTGCCTCGCGCGGCTTAGGCTTCGCGATGGTCAAAGCCATGGCTGAAGCGGGCGCACACGTGGTGCTCAACAGCCGCGACCAGGCCGCACTCGATGCCAAGGCCGCGCTGCTCACTGCCACCGGTCTCTCCGCCGAAGCTCTCGCCGCCGACGCCGCCAATGAGCAGGACATCATCGAGTTGGTGCAAACCATCCTCGCGCGCCACGGCAAGCTCGACATCGCCATCGCTAATGCCGGCATTCAGCACCGCAGCACCATCACGGAATTTCCCACCGAAGACTATCTGCGCGTGGTCGCCGTGAATCAAACCGGCCCGTGGCTGCTCGCGCGTGAAGCGGCGCGCGCGATGGTGCCGCGCCAATCAGGCCGCATCATCTTCACCGGCTCGGTCTCCGCCATCCTCGGCCGCGCACCGATCTCGGCCTACACCGCGAGCAAAGGCGCGCTGCACGCGCTCACCCGCAATCTCGCTGCTGACTTAGGCCCGCACGGCATCACCGTCAACAGCATCGCCCCTGGCTACATCCTCACCGAGATGAACACCGCGCTCGCCGCCGACAAAGAGTTCGACGCGCGCATCAAAGGCGGCACTCCGCTCGGGCGCTGGGGCGCGCCCGAAGACATCGGCAACACAGCGGTCTATCTCGCGTCCGCTGCGGCAGCGTTTGTGAACGGCCACATCCTGACTGTGGATGGCGGGTTTTCAACCACGATGTAGTCGGGAATCGGCCTAAAACTGTTGGTGGGTAAGGGTTTCAGCCGTATCGCCGTGATACGCCGAATCCTGCGCCAGTGCGAAAAAAATGCTCGACCGGTCGAGCACGCATGTATCGTGCTTGCCTCATACACGTTTTGCGCATGATGAGTTGTACATTGCCGACGAAGTATTTCTGACCGGCACCGCTGCCGAGGTCACGCCGGTGGTGGAAGTAGACCGCCGCCGTGTCGCACACCTGCATCCCCACGCGGGCCAGCGCGGCCCGGTCACGCGTGCATTGCAGGAAAAATTCTTTGCGTGTGTGGCGGGCCGTGACCCTGCTCACACAGGTTGGCTCAGCTTCATTACCGGTGGTTAAAAAAAGCGCGGAACAACCAACGCGTCAGCCAACGCATGCACCTTCACGCATGCAATGCCAACTCTTCCTTGACAATTTTCCGCACCAGCGCGGTCGTTACCGGTGCAGACTTTCTTGCGGGCTTTTGCGCTCCTTTTTCGCGCAGCGCATCGTTAATTAAGGTTTGATAGCCCTTGCCGGTTTTTGCGGAGAGCACACGAAAATCCTCAATGACTGCATCATCAAGATAGATAGTGATGCGCGTCTTGCCTTTTTGCGGCACCGCAACGCCGCGGCGCGCATTTGAGAAGTCATATTCCTTTTTCATAAGCTCGCACCTCTTTCGGTTCCGGTTTTCTCACTGAAATAAATCGCACATCTTCGCCGCGGTAGGTGTAGACCACTACACGAAGTTGACCGAATGTGTTGAGGCCCATCGCAACAAAGCGCTGTTCGCCCACGGCGTCCCGGTCTTCCATGCTCAGGCCGAGTGGATCACCGGTGACACCCTCGCCTTCGGTCAGCGAAATCCCGTGTTTGCCGATGTTCGATGCATCCTTGCCGGGGTCAAATCTGCCACTCATTCCAACATTATATGCACAATGTGCATATAAAGAAAGTATCGATTTTCCCTGCGCAGCCCGGATGCTCACCAGCCCCTGCCGGGGCGCTATGCGGCGTTAGCGCGCACCCGGAAATCCCGCAGCGCCGGCACCAGCCACAGCGGCAAGCCGGCCATCACCAATATGACAATCGAAAACAAAAACCCAGGCCGGTAACTGCCGGCGAAGTCGTGCATCACGCCGCCCAGGTACGAGCCAATGCCGGCACCGATGGCATTGCAGGCGTAGAGCATGCCGTAGATGGTGGCGACATGCCGCCCGGCGAACAAGCGCGTGGTCATGGATGAGATCACCGGGCCGCGCGCGCCCTGACACAGGCCGAAGGTGATGATGTAGCCGAGCAGCAGGCTTTGCAGCGGATACCAGGAGATGGCGAACAAAAACAAAATGCCGGTGATGCTGCTCACATACGTCACCGTCACGGTGCGGCGCGGGCCGAAGCGGTCGGCCACAGCCCCGGTGGTGATGATGCCGAACACCGACAACATGGATGCTGCACCAAACGCGGTGGCGGCCAGCAGCGCGGGAAAGCCCTGCTCAACCAGATACACCACCACCTGCACCGTCACGGCAAACATGCCTACCGAGGTGAAGAAAAACATCCAGGTCAGGCCCCAGAAATTGGGCGAGCGCAGGGCGCGCGCCACGGTCCACTCTTCACCGCTGGTGTGAGCGCCTTTGCGCCCATCGCGATAGTCTGGATGGCCGGCCAGATACTGCCGCCACGGCAACAACAGCACCAGCGGCACGAAACACAGCAGGATCAACCCGATGATGCGGTAAGCCTCACGCCAGCCGTAAGAGTCGATCAACCCCTGCGCGCCGGGGACGATCAGCAGCGCACCGAGGCCCAACCCGGCGAACGCCACCGACATCGCCGTGGAGAGCCGCTCACGAAACCAGCGCACGATCATGCCGGACGACGGCACCATGCCCAGCGCCGCCACCGCCACCCCAGTACCCACGCCCACTGTGGCGTAAAACTGCCAGACCGTTTGCACTTGCGCAGCCAGCAGATAGGACGCGCCCAGCAGCGCCATGCCGGTGCCATAGACCACTCGCGGCCCGGCGCGGTCGAACAGCCAGCCAATCGCGGGCGCGGTCAAGCCATTGACCAGCAGATAAATCGAGTAGACGCCGGTCATCTGCGAACGGCTCCAGCCCAGGTCCTGCTCCAGCGGCAGCAGAAACACCATGTAGGTGTCGGCAGTGCCGCGTCCGATCAAATTGAGAAACAGGCAGACCGCGAGCACCGTGAGCGCGGTGCGGGTGTGATCTTTGGCAGGTAGCTGGGCTGACAAAATGGGGTCAGTCAAACATGCCACTGTCCGGAGAATCGCTCCAGGAGCGGCTCTTCGGCGTCATATGCGGAAAATACACTGCATCCACCTCACAGCACCGGCCGTCTGGCACCTACCTTCGTAGCCTGCTCAAACGCATACGCCAGTTGCAGCACCGCAAAATCAGCATTGCGCCGCCCGACGATTTGAATGCCTACCGGCAAGCCCTCGGGCGTGAACCCGGCTGGCACTGAAATCGCCGGGTGGCCGGTGATGGTGATGTAGTAGCAGCTCTTCATCCAGTCCAGATAGGTCGGCAGTTTTTCGCCGTTGATCTCATCGACATATTCCTGCTCGATCGGGAACGGCGGCACTTGATTGACGACCGTGATGAGGAATTCGTGCTGCGCGAAGAAGGCGGCGACGCGGCCATAAATTTTGGTGCGTTCGGCATCGGCGCGCGCCACGTCGGCGCAGGTGAGTTTGCGTCCAGCTTCGATATTCCAGATCACGGTTTGTTTGAGTTTGTCGCGGTGCTGGTCGAGGTAGGCCCCGTTCTTTAACTCGAACCCGTGCGCGCGCAGGGTCAGAAACACTTCATGCGCACCGGAGAAATCGGGTACCGCATCGTCAAGCACACAGCCGAGACTGGCAAACACCTTGTCTTGCGCGGCGATAATGCTGCTGACGCGCTGGTCTACCGGCACCTGGCCGCCGAGCGTGGGCGAGAAGCCAACCCGCACACCTTTGAAATCACGGCCCAGCGGCGCGTTGAATGAAGCGCCCGGTTCCATCAGCGAAATCGGCACGCGGTCGTCCGGCCCGGCCTGGACTGACAGCAGCAAGGCGGTGTCTTCCACGGTGCGCGCCATCGGGCCTTCGACACTGAGGGTGTCCCACAGGTGCTTGCCGGGGTACGCGGGTACGCGCCCGGGCGAAGTGCGCAGGCCCACCACGTTGCAAAAA
>JANOYK010000840.1:0-5110 GCA_031428855.1 Burkholderiales bacterium
CTCGAAGACCTCACGCTCGAACAATGGAAGAACGTGGTCGACATCAACCTCACCGGCATGTTCCTGTGCATCCAGGAAGCGTTCAAGACGATGAAGGCGCAGACCCCGCGCGGCGGCCGCATCATCAACAACGGCTCGATCTCGGCACACGCGCCGCGCCCCAACTCGGGCCCCTACACCGCCACCAAACACGGCGTCACGGGCTTAACCAAAGTGGCCGCGCTCGATGGCCGCAAATACGACATCGCCTGCGGCCAAGTGGACATCGGCAACGCCGCCACCGAAATGGCGTCGCGCATGGCCAACGGCGTGATGCAGGCCAATGGTGAAATCAAACCCGAGCCGCTGATGGACGTGAACATCGTCGGCCAGTCAGTGCTCTACATGGCCAGCCTGCCGCCCGAAGCCAACATCCTGTTCCACACCGTGATGGCAACCAAGATGCCCTTTGTGGGGCGCGGGTAGTTTCGCGGCCACGGCCCAAGACCGTTGTCCCCCAACGGTCTTGGGCTTATGTTTGGCCGGTCACCGCTCCCGCGGCCGGGCTACACAATTTTGTCGCTGATGGTTTGCGCCACCGGCACGGTGCTGGCAAACGATGGGCGCAGACCGAGGCGGTCAACGTAAGCTGCCAGCGCCGGATACATCTCGCGCAGCGGCATCTCTTTGAAGCGCACCGAGAGATAACCCATCGCGGTGCCGGCGGCGATATCGCCGAGGCCAAATTGCCCACCCACAGCCCACTCGCGCGTGCCAATCAGGCGCGCGATTTCCTTCATGCCGCCCTCAATCTTGCGGCGCTGGCGTGCCAGCCATTCAGGGCTGCCGCCGCCGTCGCGCTGACGCTCGAAGAAGGTCAGCACGACGGCATCGCACACGCCGTTGCATAGGACGTCGAGTTTTTTCGCGGCCAGAATACCGTCCACATCGGGCGGCAGCAGCGGTGTCTGCGGGTATTTGAGTTCGAGCCAGTCAAGGATGTAGCTTGACTCGTACACCGCCTCCCCTTCATCAGGAATCAGCACCGGCAGTTTTTCGAGCGGGTTGTAGCGCGGCGTGGCGGTGGCGCTATTCCACGGCACTTCGGTAATGAGCTCGAACGGAATGCCTTTCTCGATCAGCGCAATGCGCACCTTGCGGGCATACGGGCTCGGGGTGGCGCTGATAAGTTTGAACATGGCGGGTGGTATGCAGTAGATGGTGGCGCAGCCCAGGCTATGCGCTGAAAGCCGCTCCCACCAAGGGTTTCAGGGATGGTCTGCGGGCGCGGTCAAGGCATGCGCGCAGCGATTGTACCTGCGCCGTTGAGCCGTGCGAGTGCCTACTGGATCCGCACAAAACGCTGCGCGCGTTTACCCGTGTCCACTTCCGACGTATACACGCTGCCTTGCGAATCAATCGCGATGTTATGCACCCAGTGAAAATCCCCCGCCTGCCGCCCGGGCCGGCCGAACGATCCGATCTTCTCGCCAGTGGCGCGCTCGATGATACGCACTTCGTTATTGGTGCCATCGGCAATCAGCAGGAAGCGCTGCGCCGCGTCTTCGGTCGGGATCAGATCCCAGGTCGAGCCGGAACCTTTGGTGGCGGGGTCGTAGACAAACTGGCGCACAAACTCGCCGTTCTTTTTGAATACCTGCACGCGGTTGTTCATGCGGTCGCAGACGTAGACCAGTTCATCGCGCGTCATGCGCACGCAATGCACCGGCATGCCGAACTGTGGCGACTGGGAGTTGTAGTCATCAAACTTGCCGTCTTCCGGGCGCTTGCCATAGGCGCCCCAGTGGCGCTTGTAAGCGCCAGTGGCAGCGTCGAACACGATCACGCGGCGGTTGCCGTAGCCGTCCGCCACGTAGAGTTCATTCGCCGCTGCGTCCAACTCCATGTGCGCCGGGCGGCCCAGTTGCGTGGTCGAGTTGCTGCCCTCGCTCTTGCCTGGCTTGCCGATCTGCATGACGAACTTACCCTCGGCGGTGAACTTGAGCAGCATGTGGTCGGTCGCGGCATTGCCGCCAATCCACACGCCGCCCTGGGGGTCAACGTAAATGCCGTGCTCGTTGGCCGGCCAGTCGTAGCCGCTGCCTGCGCCACCCCATGAGCGCAACACATTGCCGGCCCGGTCGAGCTGCAGCACCGGCGGCGCGGCCACACAGCATTTGGAACGCGGCGGCGTCAGGGTCGAACCGCGCTCGTCTTCGGTCAGCGTTTTGGGGCGGTGGATCAGCCAGATCGTGTCGTCTTTTGCGACCGCAATGCCTGCCACCTGGCCCAGAATCCAATTGTCCGGCAACGGTTTCGGCCACGCCGCATCGACTGCATAGCGCGGCCCTGCACCCGGCGCGCCTTCCACACGGAACGCAGCATGGGGGGCAGAGCCGCTCTGGGAGCCACTCTGCGCGCAGGCCGTCAGGGTGAGCGCGGCAGCGGCCAGGGCGAGATAACGCATCTTGCAACGCGATAGCGCAAGCAGCATCGACTTCATGATGACCTCCTTGATGCATCCGGGCAGCGCCGCCCGAAGCGAAACCTGAAAGCGGGGAACTATAAACCCCGGCCGGGGCTCCAGGCTATACGGCTACACCACGGCCGCCAACACGCGGATGCGCGCCTCACCGGTTTGCACTAACTGCCCCGCGCGAATCTTGCAGGTCTTGCGCAACTCGACCTTGCCATCGACCTTGACCGCGCCCTCTGCCGCCAGCGCTTTGGCAGCGCCGCCGCTCGGTGCCGTGCCGGTGAGCTTGAGCAAGTTGTCGAGCGCAATGTAGCCGGCGGTAAGACGGAATTCGATGGCAGGCGGCGCGCTGCGGACAGGGGCGGCAGCCGTCTTGACAGGAGCCCCTTTGACAGGAGCCGTCTTGACAGGAGCCGTCTTGGCAGGAGCCGCACCACGCGCCCCGGTATGCGCTGCGGTGCGGGTCGCACCTTGCGTTGCCACACGCGCCTGACCACTTGCTTGACCCCGTGCTTGACCCCGTGCCTGACCGCGCGCCGCATCCTCATGACGCGACGCTTCCCGCAGCCTCAGCGCCCGCAATTCCTGCGCGCCGGTGGGTCTGCGGCTGCGCACTTTGGTGCCGCGTGCGGGAGCGCCCGCTTGCCCCATCCCGTCAGCATCGTCGTCATCCCAGTCATTGGCCGCTGCTGAGCGCGTCTGCTGCGCCGTCTTGCCGGCAGGGGTGGCGGGCCCGGTAAAGAAGTGTCCTTTAGCACCGCGTGCCTTGGCGGCTGGTGCGCGCGTACTGCCTGCAGGTGAGCCTGCCGGTAAGCGTGACGGTAAGCCTGCCGGTAAGCGCGCCGGTGAGCGCGCCGGCCCCGCCGGTGTGCGCGGTCTGCCGGCCGGCGCACCGCGCGGGCCTGCTGGTTTCTTCCCTGAGGGTTTCTTCCCTGAGGGTTTCTGCCCTGCGCGTGGTGTGCTCTTCATTTGCCTTCTCCGGTTTTCCACGCATCCAACTCAAGCTGCACCGTGTCACTCGTGTTGCTCATCCAGATTTGCCCCTCTTGCACCGTGCATTGCAACTGCATGTTGCGCGCTGCCAGTTTCGCCATTTCCTTGCTCGCCTCCGAGGGGATATGCCACACCGCCAGATTGCGCGCCCGCTCAAGCTTGCCTGCCAGCGGCTTCCACCACAGGGCCGCGCTGTGGCTGTAGGTGTACACGCTCACGCGCGCGGCGCGCCCGCACGCCTTGAGAATGCGCTTCTCATCCGGCTGCCCGGCCTCGATCCAGTGTTCAACTGCGCCGGTGAAATCCTTGTGCCACAGGTCCGGTTCCTCTACATCCGAGATGCCCTTGCCAAACGCCAGGTACTCGTGCGCGTTGAGCGCAAACGCCAACACCCGCACCATCATGCGCTCGGGCGTTTCAGACGGGTGACACGCAATGGTCAGCGCGTGGTCAGCGTAGTAATTGCGATCCATGTCGGACACCGACAACGCCGCTTTGTAGATGGTCGATTTGATTGCCATGCGCGCACTTTAACCGCTGCGGGCGCGGCGGCTGCGGCGTGTCCGCGTGTTGTCAGCGTGTTGTCCGTTTTTGTCCGCGCGTGCGCGCGAATCATCACTACAATCCGCGCAGCGCCTTTACCGCGCCGCCTCACTGCCTCGCCACTGCTTCACTCTGCAATCAAACAGGAACCCTCGCATGGCCTTGTTATTTCTGGTGCGTCACGGTCAAGCCTCCTTCGGCAGCGCCGACTACGACCGCCTCTCTGATCTCGGCCGCCAGCAATCGCGCTGGCTGGGCGAACATTTCGCCGAGCGCGGGATTCAATTCAAACGCACCGTCGCCGGTTCGCTCAAGCGCCAGCAATCGACCGCCGAAGAAATTCTGGCCGGCATGGGGGTCCCGGCCAGCGCATCCGGCGCCATCGACACCCACGCGGGTCTGAACGAATACAACGGCGAAGCCCTCTACGCCGCCCACACGCAAGGCCGCAACCCGCTCGCGCATCAACAGGACAACTACCGCGACTACTGGCGCACCCTCAAAGCCGCCATGCACGCCTGGGCCGCAGACGAGCTCACCGGCGTACCCGAAACCTGGAGCGAGTTTGGCGCGCGCACCCGCGCCGCTCTGGCACACGCCTGCGCCGGCCTTGCGCGCGATGACGCCGTGCTGGCGGTCAGCTCCGGCGGTGCCATCAGCCGCGCCATCATCGACATCATCGGCAGCCCCGGTGCCACCGCCGTCGAATTCAATCTGCAATTTCGCAACACCGGCGTATGCGAATTGATTGTCGGCAGCGATGCCACGCGGCTCGTCACCTTTAATGCCTTGCCGCATCTGGAGCGCACCGGCCGGCGTGCATCGATCACGTTTGCGTGAGTCGCTCACCCGCACAACCGCTCGCACCAACGATTTCCACCGCTATCATCGGTACAGCCGCTCCTACCAACCCTCTCCAGCCCCCACCCTCACAGAAAGCCCATCATCATGAAAGCCGTCGGCCTCAAACGCTACCTCCCCATCACTGATGCAGATGCCCTGGTTGACCTCGACCAGCCGCAGCCCACAGCAGGCCCGCACGATCTCATCGTCAAGGTCGAAGCGGTCTCGGTCAACCCGGTCGACACCAAGCAGCGCAACATCAAAGGCAAAACCGGC
>JANOYK010000841.1:0-3493 GCA_031428855.1 Burkholderiales bacterium
CATCACGCCGTGCTTGCGGTAGTAGTCGCCGCCCCAGTCGAACGATTCGAATTCAAATTTGAAAGCACCTGCATTGGCAGGGGAGGCAGCGAGCGCCGCCAAGACTTGCTGTCCGGCTGGCACAACTTCCTTGCCGATGCCGTCGCCCGGGATACAGGCGATCCGATAGGTTTTCATGAGGGTTCCGGTGAGTGAATCAAGACGGCGGCAATTTTAAGTGCCAATGGTGTAAGTGCAACGGTGAGTGCAGTGGTGAGTGCAATGCGCTCTCAGCCTTGTTCCGCCACCACCGGATTGACCAGCGTACCGATCGACGAAATCTCCACTTCGACCGTATCGCCGGGCCGCAGCCACAGCGGCGGCTTGCGCGCGAAGCCGACGCCTTCGGGCGTGCCGGTGGCGATCACATCGCCGGGGGCAAGCGCGGTCCAGCTTGATACGTAAGCGATGATGGCCGGCACATCAAAGATCATGTCATCGGTGCCCTTGCGCTGCACCTCCTGGCCGTTCACACGTGTGACCAGCGTGAGTCTGGATGGATCGGGAATCTCGTCAACGGTGGTGATCCACGGCCCGAGGCCGCCGGTGGACGGATGATTTTTGCCAGCTGTGAGCGAATGCTTGAACTGGTAGTCGCGCACCGAGCCATCGTTAAAGCAGGTGTAGCCGAACACATGATCGAGCGCATCACGCGCGGCGATGTGACGCCCGCCGCGGCCAATCACAATCGCCAGCTCGCCTTCAAAGTCGAACTCGCCCGAGTGGTTTGGCCGCACCAGCGCCTGCCCCGATGCCACCAGGGTGTTGGTGGTGCGCACGAAGGTGGAAGGATGCTCGGGCACCTTGAATCCACCCTCGGCCGCGTGGGCGCGGTAGTTCAGACCAATGCAAATGATTTTTTCCGGATCGGTGATGGGGGTGAGCAGCGTGACATCGGCCAGACGCAAGCCGGGCTTGCCCGATGGCTGCGTATCCCGAACCGTCAACCCGGCAATCACCCCGGCGGCGATGGCGCTGCGCAAAGTGGGGTGCTGCGCGCCGAAGCGCTGGCCCAAATCAAAAATATCCTCACCGGCGACGATGCCGTAGGAACTGCGCCCGCCGGTTTGATAGCTTGCCAATTTCATTGCTGACTCTCTTTGGGTATGTGCAGCCGGTGATTGTATCGCCCGGACAAGCGCTCCCGCCAGCCAGCCACCCTGCCAAGAAGCGCTCCCACCAAGGGTTTTCGGCCTTTCACCTTGGCTGTCATGGGGCCAGTGCCGCAGCGCCAGCAAGCAGCCGCTCATTCACCCGGGGGTTCGGAGTAATGCCAGGATGCATCACCCCATCCATTCGCTCCCCCGCAGCGTGGTTCGTGCGCGACAACGGCACCGGCTTTGACATGGCGCATGCCGGTAATTTGTTTGGCGCCTTCCAGCGCCTGCACACGCAATCCGAATTCCCGGGCACTGGTGTGGGGCTGAGCATTGTCAAGCGAATTGTGCAGCGCCATCAGGGACCAGTGTGGGCGGAGAGCGCGCCCGGCGATGGCGCGACTTTTTATCTCAGACTGCCGGACACAACTGCGGCTAAGGCCGGCTAACCGAAACCGGAAAACACTGCGCGGCCGCCTCGGACGGCAAAACCGTGATCGTCTGCGACCGGTAAGTCCGCCACTGCAGGCCGCAGGAAAGCTGCCCGGTCAGCCACAAGCCAAGTCGACGGGCAAGGCCCAGTAATTCCATGCAGGCTCGCTGCCAAGCTGGCCGGCAACGCGCCATATACACCAGCAAACGGGCGCGCGGACCAGACCGGCAGCCCGTGCGCCGGTCCCCGGCTGATATTCTCTTGATACATCACCATTGATCCGATTCACAAAACCGAAAGGGCAGTATGACCACAGCGCTCCCCACCCGCCGCCTCGGCAAGTCAAGCCTCCACGCCACCAGCATCGGCTTGGGTCTCATGTCGCTCTCGGGCATCTACGGCGAATCAAGTGACGGCAACGGCATCACCGTGATCCATCACGCGCTCGGCTGCGGCATCAACTTTCTCGATTCGTCCGACATGTATGGCTGGGGTCATAACGAGACCCTGCTGGGCCAGGCCCTGCGTGAGATCAAAGGCACCGCACGCGACAAGGTGATCCTCGCCACCAAATTCGGCCAGACCAGACAGGAAGGCGGCGGCAATGGTGTCGATGGCCGCCCCGAGTATGTGCAGGCCGCCTGCGAAGCGAGCTTGAAGCGCCTCGGCGTTGACGTGATCGATCTGTATTACGTGCATCGCATCGACCCCAAGGTGGCGATTGAAGACACGGTCGGCGCAATGGCGCGCCTGATCGAACAAGGCAAGGTGCGCACCATCGGCCTGTGTGAAGCCAATCCGGCGACGATCCGGCGCGCCCACAAAGTTCATCCGCTCACCGCGCTGCAAACCGAATACTCGCTGCTCTACCGCGAAGAAGCAGAGGAGACCCTCAAGACCACGCGCGAGCTCGGCATCACGTTCATCGCCTACTCCCCGCTCGGGCGCAGCCTGCTCACCGGCGCGGTGCAGGATGCCGCCGAAGTCGCCAACGACCGCCGCAAAGACCATCCGCGTTTTGCCGCCGGCAATTTCGAGCGCAACCGTGACCTCGTGGCCGGCATTGTCGCGATGGCGAAAACCAAAGGCTGCACACCGGGCCAGCTCGCGCTCGCCTGGCTGCTCGCGCAAGGTGAAGACATCGTCGCCATCCCCGGCACCAAGCGCACCGCGCGCGTTGACGAAAACCTTGGCGCGCTCAAGGTCATGCTGTCAGCGGCGGAAGTCGAATCGTTGTCGCGCGCGTTCCCGCGCGGCGCAGCGGCCGGCACCCGTTACCCGGCCGGCGGCATGAAGGGTGTGTATATCTGAGGCACCGGATTGGAGGCCTGAGGCCCCCGGCCCCCGGCATCTGGCATCTGGCATCTGGCATCTGGCGTCTGGCGTCTGGCATCACACATTGGTGCCGCACGATCATGCCAGCCGTCAGGGCCGGTGCGGTGGTGCGGTGCGCCTTGACGCTAATGCATCACCAGCACCGGTATCTTGGTGTGGCTCACGACGCCCTGCGCGGCGTTGCCGTGCAGTAACTTGTCAAGACCGTGACGGCCATGCGATGCCATCAAGATGAGGTCGCACTGGTGTTTTTCGGCAGCGTCCACAATCGCGTCCACCGGGCGGTCGTTTTCCACGAAGGCGCTGTCGTATGGCACGTCCTCGGCGGCAGCGCGTGCGGCGATGCGCTGCAGCACGCCCTGAGCATGCGCGCGCACTTCGTCCGCGTGCTCATACATCGACACCGCCGTGCGGCTGATGATTTCGCTGTGGGTTGGCTGCTTGTACTCCGGCTCGGCGATAAAACCGGTGATGCGCGCGTTGACCGATTTGGCAAAGCGCACCCCGGCATCAATCGCGCGGTCTGAAAATTCGGTGCCGTCAACCGGGATCAAAATGTGTTTGAACATGGCATCCTCCTTCGTGGTGT
>JANOYK010000842.1:0-2887 GCA_031428855.1 Burkholderiales bacterium
CGAGGCGGATCATGTTGAAGGTGCCGATCAGGTTGATCTGGATCACGCGGGTGAAACCGGCCAGATTGTGCGGGCCGTTTTTGCCGGTGGTTTTTTCGGCCGTGCCGATGCCGGCGCAGTTAATGAGGCCATTGACGCCGCCGAAGGCCTGGACGGTGGCAGCCACCGCAGCCTGGCCATCGGCCTCGCTGGTGACATCGCATTTGATGAAGATGCCGCCGGTCTCTTTGGCGAGCGCCTCGCCGAGGGCCGCGTTGAGATCGGCAATTGCCACCTTGCCGCCGTTGGCAGCGAGCAATTTCACGGTGGCTGCGCCCAGACCCGATGCGCCGCCCGTGACCAAAAATGCATTGCCTTTGATATTCACGAAAAATCTCCTGTTGGGTTGCTGTTGAGAAGTGCTGTTAAAGAAGACAGCATCAATGGTGCAGATGCCGGGAGCGGGTGACTATTCCAGCATTTTTGCGCGCGCCGCCGCCGCCCCATCACCCTGCCGCGCCGCCAGCAAATACCAGCGTCGCGCTTCGGGCAGATTGGGCGGGATCAATACGCCGTTGCTGAACAGGTCGCCGATCAGCTTTTGGGTGGCAGCGCGGGCGGTGGCACCGAGCACGTTGGAATAGGTTTGCAACTGCCGCTGATCTTCGGCGATGGCCGATTTGGTGCCGGCCAGCACGATCATGTGGGCCTTGGCAATTTCGTTGCCGTGGGCCGCCGAGAGCGCCATCCAGCGCGTGCCGATGTCGATATCCTGCGGTATGCCCTCGCCGTATAAAAACATCGCACCCAGATTGAGTTCGGCATCGGCGTCGCTTTTTTGCGCCGCCATGCGAAAAAAGTCACCGGCTTTTTTTATGTCTTTCTCAACTCCCAGGCCTTTGAGGTGCATAACACCGAGATTGTTGAGCGATTTTGATTCGTGCCGCGCGGCGGCTTGTTGGTACCAGGCGCGCGCCTGCGCGTAGTCCTGCGGCACGCCAACGCCATCGCGGTACAGATTGCCGAGGTTGTCCATGGCAATCGTGTGACCCGCTGCTGCCGCTTGCTGGTACAGCGCAAACGCGCGCGCCGGGTCGCGTGCTGCGCCTTCGCCGCGTGAATAGGCGTTGGCGAGGGTGTTGAGGGTGTTGGCCTCGCCGCGCGGCAGCGCCTCCTCAAGCAGGCGCACCGCACGGGCCGGGTCACGCCGCGTGCCAATGCCGTCAGCGAGCATGACGGCGAGATTGGTTTGCGCACCAGCATGACCGTTGCGCGCGCCGCGCTCAAACCAAGCCAGCGCCTGGGAGTAGTCTTGCTTGACCACATCGCCGTAAAAGTAGGCTGTGCCAATGCGGGTTTGCGCGGCCGGGATGTCCTGTTCCGCCGCCTGGCGAAACAGTCCGGTGGCGCGCGCGTAATCGCGCGGCACCTGCTTGCCGGCCAGCAGCACTTCGGCGACAGCGTATTGCGCATATTTGTTGCCGGCTGCGGCGAGCGGTTCGAGCAGACGCAGCGTGGACTGGGCGTCGCCCGATTCAAACGCGGCCCAGCCCGCGCGCAAGCGGTCTTCATCAGCCTGCGCGAGAGGAAGGCAAAACAGCAGCAACATGCAGACCACGTGTCTCATGGGCAATCAACCGTCAGGGCGTACAAACAACAAGGGCAACCTTGCGGCTGCCCTTGCATTTTACTGAAGCGCCCACGCATTGCCTGCGCGCTTTTGGGTGGATTACATCAACGGCACAATCAGCAGCGCCACGATGTTGATGATCTTGATGAGCGGGTTGACCGCCGGGCCGGCTGTGTCTTTATACGGGTCACCGACGGTGTCACCGGTCACGGCGGCTTTGTGCGCGTCCGAGCCCTTGCCGCCGTGGTTGCCTTCTTCAATGTATTTCTTGGCGTTGTCCCACGCGCCGCCGCCGGTACACATCGAGATCGCGACGAAGAGCCCCGTGACGATGGTGCCCATCAGCACACCGCCCAAGGCTTGCGGGCCGAGGATCAGACCGACCAGAACCGGCACCATCACCGGCAGCAGCGACGGGATCATCATTTCCTTGATCGCGGCGGTGGTGAGCAGGTCGACCGCGCGCTCGTATTCGGGCTTGGCCGTGCCTTCCATGATGCCTTTGATTTCGCGGAACTGGCGGCGCACTTCTTCGACCACCGCGCCGGCCGCGCGGCCGACCGCTTCCATCGCCATCGCGCCGAACAGGAACGGGATCAGGCCGCCGATGAACAGGCCAATCACCACTTTATGGTCGGCCAGGTCAAACGCGAATTTCATGCCCTTGTGGGCTTCGAGGGCATGGGTGTAGTCGGCAAACAGCACCAGTGCGGCCAGACCGGCCGAGCCGATGGCGTAGCCTTTGGTCACTGCTTTGGTGGTGTTGCCGACGGCGTCGAGCGGGTCGGTCACATCACGCACTGAGGCGGGCAGTTCGCTCATTTCAGCGATGCCGCCAGCGTTGTCGGTGATCGGGCCGTAGGCGTCGAGTGCGACCACGATGCCGGCCATCGACAACATCGACGTGGCGGCAATCGCGATGCCATACAGGCCCGCCAGCGCAAACGACGAATAAATCGCCAGACAGACCACGATCACCGGCCAGCCGGTGGACTTCATCGACACGGCGATGCCGGCGATGATGTTGGTGGCGTGACCTTTGGTCGACGCTTCGGCGATATATTTGACCGGGTAAAAATCGGTGCCGGTGTAGTACTCGGTGATGTAGACCAACAGGCCGGTCAGCGCCAGGCCGACCACACAGCAACCCCACAAGCGCCACACGGCACCGGTGGCAAAGCCTTCACCCGTCAGCGCGGTGTCAGGGATGAACATTTGGGTGACCGGGTAAAACGCCACCAGCGACAACAGGCCGGCCACAGCCAGGCCGCGATACAG
>JANOYK010000843.1:0-6886 GCA_031428855.1 Burkholderiales bacterium
TGAAACCGGGCCTGTGGGAGGTCAGCAACAGCATGAAAACCTCCTCTGGCGAAATCGAGAAGGGCATGGCGCAGATGCAAGCGCAGATGGCCGCGATGACGCCGGAGCAGCGCAAGATGATGGAGGGCATGATGGCCAAGCAGGGCGTTGGCACCGGGGCTGGCGCGGGCGCGCCGGGTGCGATGCTGGTCAAGATGTGCATCACCAAGGAGATGGCAGAGCGCAACGAGATTGGCGGACGCGAAGGTGATTGCAAGAGCAGCTACTCGCCGCGCACCGGCAACACCATGAAATATTCGTTCACCTGCGCCAATCCGCCGTCGAGCGGCCAGGGCGAGTTCACCTTTGTTGGCGTGGAGGCCTACCGCTCAAAGATGACCATGACCAGCACGCGTCAAGGCAAGCCCGAGAAGATGGACATGGAGGGGCAGGGTAAGTGGCTGTCGGCTGATTGCGGCAGCATTAAACCGCTGAGCGTCAAGAAGTAGGGGGTTGCGCAGGCGCGGGTGGGAGTACGGCGGGCAACGCGGCAGGTAACGCGGCAGGCAACGCGGCGGGCAACGCGGCAGGCAACGCGGCAGGCAATCCGCCCGGCAATCCAGCCGGCAGTCCCCGCGCCACCCACATACCGGCGACATTGACCACGGCGGCAATCAGCATCGCCGCTGCGTAGCCCTGGGTGCGGTCAAACAGCCAGCCGGCCAGCACCGGCAGGCTGAGCGCGGCGATGCACCAGGCGATATACATGCGGCTGGCGATGGAGCCAAACAGGTTGCGGTGCCAATAGCGCGCGATGGCACCGGCCGTGAGGCCGGAGATAAATCCGTAGCCCATGCCGATCATGACCAGCGCGGCCACTGACACCAGCGGCCCGGGCCAGACCAGCAGCAGCAGCGCGCCGCACAGCGACCACAGGTGCGCGCCGCAGGCCACGTGTGGCACCGCAAAGCGGTCTACCAGCGCGCCGCCGCCGGTGCGTGCTGCGGCAATCGCGCCGGTGATAAAGGTAGTGGCACCGAGCGCCAGGGCCGCCTCGCCGCCATAGGCCTGCACAATGCCGGCCGCCTGGCTTAACACCGTGAGGCCGGCCGCAGCGGCGAGAAAAAATACCGCAAACAATCGCAGGAACACCGGCTGCTCGCTGATGCCGCTTGCGGCATTCGGCGCGCCCGGGTCATGCACCCGGATGCTGGCAGCGTGCAGCAGGCATGCGGCCAGCGCCCCGGCCAGCACGATGCAAGCTGCCAGCCCGGCGAGCGTGGCGCGCAAGCCGAAGGCGGCGATGGCCCAGCCAAACAGCGGCGCGCCCAGCATCGCGCCTAGCGGGTACAAGGCCACCAGATAGCCGTTGACCAGCCCGCTGGTGCTGTCGCAGGCCTGGTTCACCGCCTGCTGCGCGAGCACAAAGCAGATGCCGCCGCCAATGCCGTAGATCAGCCCGTAGCCAAGCAACAGCTGCACAAAGCCGGCGGCACTGGCCGCCATGACCAGGCCTGCGGCGCTGGCAAGACACGAGGCGCACACCAGCAAGGCTGGCGGCAGGCTGCGGTACAGACGCGGCCCGGCCAGCATGCCGAGCGTGAGCGTGATGGTGGCCAGCCCAAACACCAGTGACATCTGCAGGCGCGACACGCCGAGCAGCGCCTCCATCGGTTTGAGGAACACGCTGAAGGCGTAGATGGTGCCGAACGGCAGGTTGAGGATGGTGGCGGCCGTGAGCGCGACTGCGAGGCGCTGGCGCGGGGAGAGAGTCATCCTGTGCTGCCGGGCTTCTTCAATGGACACGGTGGCAGCGGGCGGGCGGCAGGCGGGCAGGCAGCAGAGGGGCAGAGGGGCAGAGGGGCAGAGGGGCAGCAGGCGGGCCGTGTAGGGTGACCCCGCCCGCAGCCGCTGTGCGCCTTACTCCACCGTCACACTCTTGGCCAGATTGCGCGGCTTGTCGACATCGGTGCCGCGCGCGGTGGCGGTGTGATACGCGAGCAGCTGCAGCGACACCACGTGCAAAATCGGCGACAGCGCACCGTAGTGGCCGGGCAGGCGGATCACGTGGATGCCGTCGCTGGAGGTGATGTGGCTGTCGGCATCAGCGAACACGTACAGCTGGCCGCCGCGGGCGCGCACTTCCTGCATGTTCGATTTGAGTTTGTCGATCATGCTGTCGTTGGGGGCCACCACCACCACCGGCATTTGCTCGGTGTCCAGCGCGAGCGTGCCGTGCTTGAGC
The DNA here is from genome assembly GCA_031428855.1 of Burkholderiales bacterium. GTDB lineage: Bacteria > Pseudomonadota > Gammaproteobacteria > Burkholderiales > JAEUOS01 > CANJDH01. Next base: position 2,225 of record JANOYK010000843.1, read on the forward strand.
TCGCCGGCCGGGTAGGCCTCGGCGTGGATGTAGGAAATCTCTTTGAGCTTCAACGCGCCTTCGAGCGCAATCGGGTAATGCACGCCGCGCCCGAGGAACAGCGCGTTTTCCTTCTTCGCAAAGGTTTCGCTCCAGGCGATGATCTGCGGCTCCAGCGCGAGCACGCTGGCAATCGCGGTGGGCAGCTGGCGCAGGCTTTTTAAATGCGCGTGTTCTGCTTCAGGCGTCAGGCGTCCGCGCAGCTTGGCGAGCGTGAGCGTGAGCAAAAACAAGGCCGCAAGCTGGGTGGTGAACGCTTTGGTCGAGGCGACGCCGATCTCGGTGCCGGCGCGGGTCAGGTAAGCGAGTGTGGTCTGGCGCACCATCGCGCTGGTCGCCACATTGCAGATGCACAGGCTGTGGGCGTGGCCGAGTGATTGTGCATGCTTCAGCGCCGCCATCGTGTCAGCGGTTTCGCCCGATTGCGAAATCGTGACAACCAGGGCCTTGGGGTTGGGCACGCTGTCGCGGTAGCGGTACTCGCTCGCCACTTCGACTTGGGTGGGAATGCCAGCGATGGCTTCGAGCCAGTAGCGCGCGGTCAGGCCCGCGTAGTAGCTGGTGCCGCAGGCGATGATATGCACCGATTCGATCTGGCCGAACACCGCTGCGGCATTCGCGCCAAACAATCCGGGCACGATGCCCTCGACCCCTTCGAGCGTGTCGGCCAGCGCTTGCGGCTGCTCGAAAATTTCCTTTTGCATGTAGTGGCGATACGGCCCGAGTTCGACTGCGCCGGCCATCGCAGCCACAACCTTCACCGGGCGATTGGCCTGAGAGCCGCTCGCATCAACGATCTTCACGGTATCGCGGGTCAGCTCCACCACATCGCCTTCATCGAGATAGACGATGTGGTCGGTGGTGCCGGCCAGCGCGAGGGCGTCGGACGCCAGAAAATTTTCCGATGGTGTGGCTTCGCCAGGCGCGGCCAACCCGATCCCTACCACCAGCGGGCTGCCGGCGCGCGCACCCACCACCACATTTGGCTCGCGCTTGGCAAACACAGCAATCGCATACGCGCCATGCAGCTGCTTGACCGCCGTTTGCACCGTGGCAAACAAGTGGCCATCGTACAGACTGTGGATCAAATGCGCGATCACCTCGGTGTCGGTCTGGCTCTCGAACACGTAACCGCGGGCCTTGAGACCGGTGCGCAGCTCTTCGTAGTTCTCGATGATGCCGTTATGCACCAGCGCGATTTCGCCCGACGAGAAATGCGGATGCGCGTTGGCCGTGACCGGCGCGCCGTGGGTGGCCCAGCGCGTGTGCGCAATGCCGGTGCCGCTGGAGATGCCGTCACGCGCGGTCTGCTGGTGCAGGTCGGCCACGCGCGTCACGCTGCGCGCGCGCCGCAGCGGGGCATCGGCCGTGCTGCCCTGAATCGCCACGCCGCACGAGTCGTAGCCGCGATATTCCAGCCGCCGCAAACCCTCAACCAGGACCGGAACAATGTCGCGGTTGGCTACCGCACCGACGATGCCGCACATATCAAAGGCCTTTTCAAAAACAGGTGACCGGGCTGGTCAGACCGGCGTATCAGCCGGTCCCGGCAGGTGGGTGACATCCGCATCTTGACTGACCGCGTTATATCCGGAGCAGTGCTTGCGGCCAGCTACTCAAACTCCACAATCGCCTCGATCTCAACCGAGAAACCGCGCGGCAGCGAGCCGACACCGACGGCCGAGCGCGCGTGGCGGCCCTTGTCGCCAAACACTTCAACAAACAAATCGGAGCAGCCGTTAATCACCCTGGGGTGTTCCATGAAATCGGGCGCAGCATTGACCATGCCGAGCACCTTGACCACACGTTTGACGCGCGACAAGTTACCCAGCGCATGCTGCATCACCCCGAGCAAGCCGATGCCGACGGTGCGCGCGTCCTTGTATGCCGCCTCCACCGTCACCTCGCGCCCCACCTTGGGCACCGGCACCGCCGACGCATCGCGCAGCGGCCAGCCCTTGCCCGCCAGATACAGCAGGTTGCCGGTGATGACAAACGGCACATAGTTGCCGCCGGGTGCGCCGGGGGCTTCGAGGGTGATGCCGAGTTTCTGGAGTGTCTGTTCGGGTGTCATGGCGATCCTTTCAGGCGGGAGGGATGCGGTGCATCAGATGCAGCTGGCGACAATTTAAGCAGCAGGCTTTTTCTTCGGCGGTTTCCACGACTCCACCGTCAATTGCTTGGCACGCGTCAGGGTCAGCTTGTCGGCTGGTGCGCTCTTGGTGATGGTGGAACCGGCGCCAATGTAGGCCCCCGCGCCAATCGTCACCGGTGCCACAAGCGTCGAGTCGGAGCCAATGAAAGCGCCATCACCAATGATGGTCTTGAACTTGTTGATGCCATCGTAATTGCAGGTGATGGTGCCGGCGCCGATGTTGACCTTTTTGCCAACTTCCGAATCACCGATGTAAGCCAAGTGATTGGCCTTGGAGCCCGCACCCATCAACGATTTTTTGACTTCGACAAAATTACCGATATGCACATGCTCATCCAACTGTGCGCCGGGGCGCAGGCGCGCATACGGGCCGATGCGGCAATGCGCGCCGGCCTCGGCGTCTTCGAGATGGCTGAATGCTTCGACGCGGGTGCCGGCCTTGATGCGCACGTTTTTCAACACACAGTGCGGCCCGATCACAGTGTCGTTACCCAGCACCACATCGCCTTCAAACACGCAGCCGACATCAATCGACACATCCTGCCCGCACGAGAGCATGCCGCGAATGTCGATACGCGCCGGGTCGGCCAGGGTGACACCGGCTTCGAGCAGCGCGTCTGCCAGCCTGCGCTGATGCACCCGCTCCAGGTGTGCCAGTTGCGTTTTGCTGTTCACGCCCAGCACTTCCCAATCGTGCGGCGCGGTAGCTGAGTTGATCGCGATGCCATCGGCCAATGCCATCGGCACAATGCCGGTGAGGTAATACTCGCCCTGCGCATTCTGGTTTGACAGCCTGGCGAGCCAGTCTTTGAGACGCGCGGTCGGCACCGCCATGATGCCGCTGTTGATTTCGCGGATGGCGCGCTCAGACAGCGTGGCGTCCTTGTGTTCGACGATGCGCACGATTTTGCCGTGCTCGCGCACCATGCGGCCATAGCCGGTGGCATCCTCCAGCTCCACCGTCAAAATCGCCATGCCGCTGCCAGCCGCTGCCACCAAGGCTTTGAGCGTATCGACCGGGGTCAGCGGCACATCGCCATACAAAATCAGCGTGGCCGGCGCAGCGCTCGCGGCCACCAAATGCGGCAGCGCCTGCATCACCGCATGGCCGGTGCCAAGCTGCGGTTCCTGGGTGGCAAAGGTCAAACCGGGCGCGGCCGGCGTCAGCTTCATGGCCTCACGCACCGCGCCGCCGCCGTGGCCGGTAATCACCACGATGGCGGCCGGGTGCAGCGCGCGCGCGGCATCAATCACATGGCGCACCAGCGCCTTGCCTGCCAGCGGGTGCAACACTTTGGGCAGCGCCGAATGCATGCGTTTGCCCTGACCTGCGGCTAAGATAACGACGTTGATGGACATGAGCGAAGGAGGGCGGAGAATGCGCACGATTCTGGCATCGGCACTCTGGCGAAAATCTGGCGTGATGCTGATGGCATATGCGGCTGCCGCCAAGGCGCTTGCGGTGCCGGCCGCAGCCGCCCGGCGCGCGCTGGCCGCAAGTATGGTGCTGGCCGCTACCCTCGCGTCGGGCTGCAGCACGGTCGATTTCGCCTGGTCCATGGGGCCGGCCGCGCTCGGCTTCATGGCCGACAGCTACCTTGAGCTCGACGGCGAGCAGGAGACCTTGCTCAAAGAGCGCATGCTCGCCACGCGCGAATGGCTGCGCGTGACCCACGCGGCCCCCATCGGCAAATTGTTTAACGAGGCCAGCACGCGCGTTACCGGCAAAATCACGCAGGACGACGCGGCCTGGCTTACCGTGGAAGGACGCCGCCAGGCGAGTGTGATCGGCGCGCGTGTCGCCGGTGAAATTGTCACGCTGGCGCCGCGCCTCACGCCGGACAACCTCGCCGCGCTGACGAAAAAATTCGCCCGTAACAACGCCGAATTTACCGAGGAGTCGATTGACGCCTCGCTGGAAAAACAGCGCGAGCGCCGCTTCAAGCGTGTGCGCGAACAGTTCGAGCGCTGGTATGGCGAGTTTGGTGACGCGCAGCTCGAACGGCTCAAGGGTCTGTCCGACACCCTGCCAATGCAGCCGCGCCTGGTGTTGCAAGACCGCGTGCGCCGTCAACACGCCATGCTGGCGTTGCTGGCCGGTCTGAGCGACAAGAGTATTTCGCCCAGTGAGGGCGAGCAGCGCCTGACCACGTTGCTCACCGAGTTTGAGCGCGGCCGCTCGGCTGAATATCAGGCTGTGGCTGCGGCTTACCTCGCGCAAGCGCAAGCGGTGATCGTGCAGGTGGCCGGTATGGCCACGCCAGCCCAGCGCGACACGGCACAGCGCCGCCTCAAACGCTGGGCCGATGATCTGGCCAAACTGGCTGCACGCAAGGAGCCGTAGCGCAGGCTGCGCCCGGTCCGCAATGCATGGCGCTGCGCGCTGCTTGCGGCGCACGTCTTGCGGCAATCAGGTCACGGCCAGCAAGTTCCAGCCAGCGATCCCCATCATGCGCGGCCCGTGCGCG
>JANOYK010000844.1:0-1898 GCA_031428855.1 Burkholderiales bacterium
GGTAGAAGCGCTCAAAAATACGATCGAGGTGTTCAGCCGCGATGCCGTCGCCGGGGTTGCTGACTGACAGCACAATGCTGCTGCCAGAGAGAGCGGTGCTGTTGGCCGAGAGCACGGTGCTGTTGCCCGGTACCACAGCGCCACTGGCCAGCGTTTCAATCCGGACATCGATCCGCCCGTCGCGCGGTGTATGCCGGATCGCATTCGACAACAGGTTGGTGATGGCGCGCTGAATCATCTCGCGATCACCATCAACATTGGCTTGGCCGGTCAACACCACGTTGATGTTTTTTTCTTCCGCAGCCAGCGCGAGGTAATCGCACACCAGTGCGGCCTCATCACCCAGCGCCACTGCCGTGTGGCGCGCGGCCACCTGGGCATGATCCGCTTGCGCCAGAAACAGCATGTCTGAGGCGATGCGGGACATGCGCTCAAATTCCTCAATGTTTGATTCGAGCGCGCTGCGGTATTCGTCTGCTGAGCGGGCCTGCGACAGGATCATCTGGGTTTTGCCGAGCAGGTTGGCGAGCGGCGTGCGCAGCTCGTGCGCCAGGTCGGCGGAGAATTGCGAGAGCCGGGTTACGCCTTCGCCCAAGCGCTCGAGCATGGTGTTGAACGCCGCCGCCGGTTGTTGCAACTCTTGCGGCAATTGCTCCACCGCCACCCGGCGCGTCAAGTCGCTGGCAGTAACGGTATCGACTACATCGCGAAAGGCGCGCAGCGAGCGCAAACCGGTGCGCACGCCGAGCCACGCGCTCAGCGCAATCAACAGCAACGCGACCGGCATCCAGAGCATGATCGCGCCTGACATCGCACGCAGCAGCGCGTCATCCGCATCGCGCGTCGTCGTCAAATAGATCAACACCCGCTCGCCATTGCGGGTGCGGCCTTCACCGGCGGCAGACAATAGCCGCCGCTGCGGTGCCAGCGTCCATGCCGTGATGACCGTGTCTGTGACCGTGCCTGTGATGGCGGCGGGCAGGCGCGCCACTGCATCACGCGCCAGCGTGCCGAACAGCGCCGCCGGGATGGTCTCGCCCGGTCGCATGATCGCCAGGTGCAACTCGTCGTGTCCCAGCAGCAAATCGCGCAACCCGTGCGAGTCCGATGAAATCTGCGCCGCACCGGGCTCCTCGCCCAAAACGTGGCGCACCAATGTCATCTTGCCGGTCAACTCATGCTCGCTGCGCAGATCGAGCTGGTGGCCGAGGGTCCAGTAGCCAAAGCCGGCTGCGGTGCAAATCAGGATCGCACTGGCAAGGCCGGTCAGCAGCGCCAGCCGCAGCGTCATTGAGAGCGGCTTCACGCGCGCATCTCCAGCACATAGCCGACGCCGCGGATGGTGTGGATCAATTTGGGCTCGAAGCCGTCATCGACCTTGATGCGCAGCCGCCGCACCGCCACCTCGACCACATTGGTGTCGCTGTCGAAATTAATGTCCCACACCGACGAGGCGATCTGGGTGCGGGTCAGCACTTCACCGGTGCGGCGCATCAGCAATTGCAGCAAGGTGAATTCCTTCGCCGTCAGATTGATCCGGGTGCTGCCGCGAAAGGCGCGGTGGCGGCCTGGATCAAGCGTGAGGTCAGCCACCCGCAGCGCCTCTTGCGCAGGGGGCCGCACACCGCGCCGCAGCAGCGTGCGCACGCGCGCCAGCAACTCGGGAAACTGAAACGGCTTGACCAGATAATCGTCCGCGCCCAGGTCCAGCCCCTTGACCTTTTCATCGAGCAGCCCGCGCGCCGTCAGCATCAGCACCGGCGTGGCCCCGCGCGCGCGAATCGCCTGCAACACGTCCCAACCGCTCAGACCCGGCAGATTGACATCGAGCAGCACCAGATCGTATTCACCAGGTTCGGCCAGATGCTTGCCGTCGGTGCCGGTGCGCGCGACATCGG
>JANOYK010000845.1:0-6119 GCA_031428855.1 Burkholderiales bacterium
CAGATCATCGTCGACTTAAGCACCGCCGCGGCGAGTTCAACCATCCGGCTGGCGCAGCGCTTCGCCGGGCGCGGGGCCTGTTTCATTGATGCCGGCATTTCAGGCGGCGTTGCGGCGGCGCAGAACGGCACCTTGACCTTGATGGTGGGGGGCGACAAGGCCGTGGTCGATCAGCTCCAAACGCTGTTCGCCCACTTTTCGACCAAGGTGGTGTACATGGGTGCCAGCGGTGCCGGCCACACCACCAAGCTGCTCAACAATTTCCTCAACGCCATCAGTCTGTCGGCCACCGCCGAGGTGATGGTGGCGGGCAAAAAAGCCGGCCTCGATATGCATCAATTGCTCGATGTGCTCAACAGCAGCAGCGGCGTCAACTTCGCCACCCTCAAGCGGTTTCCGCGCATTGTCGAGGGCGACTATCTTGAGGACGGCCTGTCCGGCAAATTAATGACCAAGGATGTCGTGCTCTATGTTGAGCGCGCGCGCGAACTTGGCGTCGCCTCGCTCAACGCTGCCGGGCCGCTGGCGTGTTTTGGTCTTGGCACGGCGCTCGGCTATGGCGACCAGATCAGCAACCGTGTAGTGGACGCCATCGGCGATGTGTCCGGCGGTGTCCGTCTTCATTCATCCGAGCAAAAGGAAAAACCATGAAAGTGATTCACGCCAGAGCCGCAGGCACGCCCTCGGAGGCTCGATCCGCGACCTTCACCGGCATCGTCTGGGCCGACCCCATCATGGCGGTCACCGACAACGTCGCCATCAATAACGTGTTCTTCTCGCCCGGCGGGCGCACCCATTGGCACGCGCATGAGCTGGGGCAGTCATTGCACGTGCTTGCAGGCAGCGGCTGGGTCTGCCTTGATGGCGAAGCACCGCAGCCGATCCGCACTGGCGATGTGGTGTGGATTGCACCGGGCGAGCGGCATTGGCATGGCGCGAGTGCGGGCAGCTACATGCTGCACATGGCCACGTCGCTGGGCAAGACTGAATGGGATACGGCGGTGCAGGCACATGAGTACCCGGCGTGAGTGTCCCGCCCGAGTAACCAGCGGGCTGACACCGCGCGGCCACGCTTCTGACTGCCAGAGAAGCAACTGGCCTTGCCCAAGCCGCAAACCCTATTTTTGACTCAAGCGCAGGTCTGTCACGAGTTCCTGCGGCTTGCCGATGCTGATTCTGGCGAACGCCGGGTGCAGCGGGTTGAGCAGGTAGTTGGTCTCGGTGGGGATGACAGCGCTGGGTACTGCCAGCACGGCGCTTGATGCGCGGCTGACCCACTCGCTGCCAATGGCCTGCAAGTGTGCGCGCGCAGCGGCGTTGCGCCAGTTGGCCGGCAGTTGCGCTGGCGTGACGGTTTCGATTTTCAGGTTCGCAGGCACCGTGGCCGCAATCGTGCGGTAGCGTGCGCGCAGCGGCTCGTCCTGCACCAGCATTTCGAGCACCGCCAGCGACAGGCTGCCGGCGGTGTACACCATCGGCACGCCCTTGCGGTTCCAGCGGCCACCGTACAGCCGCGCGCCTTCGCCCGAGAATGCAGTGCGCGCAAAACGCGGCGTGACCAGCCGCCAGAGCACGGTTGGGCGTGCAGTCATGCGGGCCGTGGTGGTGGATCAGGCAAACACGCCGTGTTCAATCCGGCCCAGCGTATCGAGCACGCTGTCCGCGCCGATGCCAGTATCGAGCAGCGACAACGGCGTAGCACCGCCCAGCGCCGCGTTGGGCGACTTGAGCCACGCCAGACCGGCGTCGATGTCGTCAAACACTTCCCCGGCGCGCTCGACCACGCGCGCCAGCCGCACCAGCTTGGCCGACTCCTCGCGGTTGAGCACGCCGTCCTTCTTGCGCCGGGCCAGTGTGCGTGCGGGAATGTCGAGCGCTGCGGCGAGTTCGGCTTGGCTCACGCGAACCATGTTGAGAAGTGAGTCCAGCGCCTTTGACGACAGCCCAGCGCGGATCACGGCGATCCAGTCGAGCGCAGTGCGTGGCTGTGTGCGTAGGGTTTTCTTGCCGCCCAGCAGCGCTTCCATCGAGAAGCTGCTGGGTGCAATGGCAGTGCTGGTGTTCATGGCCGATCCGCTTTTACCGGGTTATGCCAAATGGCAGTTTATAGATGCAATTATGGCATCAATCAAACTGCCTGCGGCGCATCACGCTGCCTTTCACGCACGCATTTGCATGCATGCCGCAGCGAGGCCAGGATAGGCGCGTCACGCAGCTTTCGCCAGCGCCTTGTTCACCTGCGGCACCACGTCAGTCGCCATCAGTTCCATCGAGCGCCGTGCCAGCTTCGGGTCGGCCCAGTCAAGACCGGCGTACACAATCTCGCCAAAGCCGCCGGTGAGTTCATGCAGTTTCAGAATGCCGTCCACCACTTCACTGACGCCGCCGGCAATGACGAGGCGGTCGAGAATTTCGTCGAGCGGGGTTTCAACCTCGGGGCGCTCACCGGTGTCGGTGAATACGCCATCGCGTTTGCCGCGGCGCAGTTTGGTCAACAGATTGTGGTAGTAAAAGCGGTAGGGGCTGTGCTCGTCTGAGCGGCCATAGCGCTTGGCTGCCTTGTCATCGTCCGCCACCATCATGGTGCGCGCTACGCGCCAGTCGGCGCGGCTGGCCACCTGGCCGACATTGGCCTTGCCTTTGGCGTAGTTGTCCCAGTGTGAGGGCAGCCACTTGTCGTAGAGGAAGTTGGCCGAGAGCGGGTGAAAGTCGCGCTCGCCCATTGCGATCACGCCCTTGGAAAAGGGAGCCACCACGGTGCCGACGATCTCCGGGCGCGGTGATTGATACGGCTTGTACATCTGGCCGGTGGCGGTCAGTTTGTCGAAGGTCTGCTTGCTGCTGACCTTGAAGCGGTTGTCTGGCAGGTCGATGTCGTACGGCGGATCGCTCTCCCATATCTTGAGGATCACGTCGATCGATTCAGCGAACATTTTGTTGCGATCTTCGCCGAGGATGCCGAGCGCTTCGGCGTCGGATGGCAGCGCGCCCGGGCTGATGCCGAGGATGAAACGGCCTTCAGCCAGGCGATCAAACATGGCGGCGTGGGCGGCCACCAGCACTGGGTGCGCGTGCGATAGGTTGGTGGTACCGGTGCCGAGCTTGATGGTTTTGGTGGAGTGGATCAGCGTCGCCAAAAACAGCATGCTGTTGGTGATGTTTTCAATCAGGTCGGTCAAGTGCTCGCCGACGAAGGCGTCGTGATAACCGAGTTGATCGGCGAGGATGATGATTTCGCGATCTTCGCGCAGCGTGTCGGTCGGGTTGCGTGACGGTGGGTGTACCGGCATGGTGAAGTAGCCGAGTTTGATGCTCATGATGGGGCTCCAGGTTTATTGAATTGGCTTGAACCAAATGTCTTTGGCGAGCTTGCCCCACTTGGCAAAGTCGTTGCGGATCATGTCGGCAAAAAATTCCGGTGGTTCGGTGTGAATCTCCAGGCCATAGGTGTTCATGCGCTCGCGCACTTCTGGCTGGGTCATGGCGAAGTTGACTTCGCGGTTGAGCGCGGTGACGATTTCTTTCGGCGTGCCGGCCGGCGCGATGATGCCGAACCAGCCGCCAGAGGCAAAGCCGGGCACCGTCTCAGCGATGGCCGGCACATTGGGGAAGGCAGGGTAACGCGTGGCGCGCGCCACGCCGAGCATGCGCAGCTTTCCCGAGGCCACCAGCGATTGCAGCGAGATGAAAGAGCCGAGGGTGGCATCGATCTGCCCGCCCAATATCTCGGTCATGATGAGCGCGTTGCTTTTGTAGGGCACGTGCAGATAGGTGAAGCCGGCCTGCACCCGCAGCAACTCGGTGGCGAAATGCAGAAACGCGCCCTCGCCGGTGGTGCCGAAGCTGACCCTGCCCGGATTGGCTTTGGCATGGTTGATGAGATCGCTGACGGTCTTGAACGGCACGTTGGGGTTGACCGCGAGGGCGAGAAAGTTGGAGGCCATCACCGACACCGGTGCGAAATCCTTGATGCTGTCGTAGGCCACCTTTTGATACGCCAGCGGCACGATAATCATGTTGCCGCCTTGGCCGCAGGCGAGGGTGTAGCCATCGGGCGCAGCCTGTTTCAACAACGTGAGGCCTAACTGCCCGCCCGAGCCGGGACGGTTTTCAATCACCAGTGGCTGGCCGAGGCGCTCGCCGACCTTGGGTGCGATCAGGCGTGTGAGCAAATCGCAACTGTCGCCGGGCGCGGCCGGGATGATGACGCGCACCGGTTTGTTGGGATACTGCGGCTGCGCGTGTGCCGCGCCGCTCAGCGCGAGCAGTGCGAGCAGTGCGGCGATGCCGGCCAATAGATGATTCAGGCGATGTGGTTTCATGATGTAGCGCTCCAATGGTGATCCGGGCGGCGGCGGGCGGCAGTGGGCAGCGGCAGCGGGCTGTTTGGGCCGCTGCCGTTGCCCGGCGCATTCTCCAGAATAAAACTTCTTGACCACGTCCGATGACGACAGTTCTTCGCGTGTGCCTTGTCCGGCAATTTCGCCATGCACGATCACGTAGCCGCGATCGGCCACGCGCATCGCTTCGGGGAAATTTTGTTCGGCGATCAGGATGGTCAGATTGGCGCGGCGCTTCAACTCCAATCAGATTTTTGCAGTGGCTTGCGCCACCTTGCCGATTGACGCGTTGCCGCCGATTTTGATGGGGCCGGTTTGGGCCGGGGCAGCCGCTGCCAAGAGACCGGCGCCGAGCGCCAATGCGCCCCGGACGAGCAGTTGCGATACGCGCTGCAAAGTCATTTTTAGCTCATGAGGAAGGATTAATCCGAAATAGCGGAATGCCGAATTTATCGCTTGCTTAATTATTATTTGAAGGCAGTCTAGCATGGCTTTTTTGCAGTAACTATTTTTTAAATTGTGCCGCGCCGCAATAGCCCACGGCGCCGGAATCGGGCTTGCCGCCCGGTGCAATGCCGGATGCGCGCGCCGTCACTATGCCCCCGTCATGCTGCAATCATGCTGCCCGAATCGCGCCATTATCCGTATCCATGTTGCGTATTTTTCAAGATTTCATCTCCAACTAGCTGAAAACACTAGACATTTACGTAGGTTCGGTAGTATGGTGGTGGCCTCGGCGGGTGCTGCTGTCACCGTATCCCCGGTTTCGCGCAGTGCCGGTGTTGTCCGGTTCTGTCATGAAGGGCGCTCTGCCATGTCAGTCATCGCAGTCATCAACCGCAAAGGCGGCTCGGGCAAATCGACCCTGGCTACACACATTGCCTGTTACCTTGCACGGCAAGGGCTGGAGGTGATGCTGGGTGATGTGGACCGGCAGCAATCGTCGCGGCTGTGGCTCGGTCTGCGCCCGGCATCGCATCCGGCGATTCACGGCTGGACCATGGATGAGCGCAACTTCGCGCGGCCGCCGGCCGGGGTCAAGCATGTGGTGCTCGATACCCCCGGCGGATTTCAGGGCTTGGGTTTGATGAAGGTGGCGATGTACGCCGACGCGATTTTGCTGCCGTCCACGCCCTCGCTGTTTGACCGTCAGGCCGCCGCCGATTGCATCAAGGAACTGCGCAGCCTGCCGCGCATTGCGCTCGGCAAATGCCGCATCGCCAGCATCGGCATGCGGATTGACGGGCGCACCCGCAATGGCGCACTGCTGGCCGAGTGGGCGGCGGGGCTGGAACTGCAGCATCTGGGCGCGATCAAGGAAGCGCAGTTGTATGCGCGCTGTCTTGAGCAGGGCTTGTCGGTGTTTGATTTTCCGCAGCCGAAGGTGGCCTCGTATCTGCCCGAATGGCACGCCGCTGCAGCTTGGATCGAAGACGTGCTCGCGGCGCAGCCGGCACTGCCAGCGCAGCCTGCGCGGGTGGAGCCTGCGCACCTGCGCCCGCTGCCCAAGCCGGTGCTGCGGCATACGCCGTCGTTTTTGAACGCTTGAGCGTTGCTTGCGCGTTGCTTGAGTGCTTTGAGTGCGTTGCGTTGTCGCATCCAGCGGCGCGCGTCCTTGAGCAATAGCACCCGTTGCTCAGACCCGGCTAAATCTGCCGCCTATACTGCTGGCGACGTTACCCATCAAGGAGACCACCGATGCATCGGTTCGCACACCTTGTCTGCATCACATGTTGCAGCCTGCTTGGATTGAGCGGGTTTGCCAGCACCGCATGCGCG
>JANOYK010000846.1:0-1568 GCA_031428855.1 Burkholderiales bacterium
TTCTCGCGCGCCACCGGCAAGCTCTCCGCCGTCAATCTGCATTGCACACCGGGTCTGGGACATGCGATGGGCGCGCTCTACAGTGCCAAGTTTTCCGGCTCACCGGTGATCGTGACGGCAGGGCAATACGAAATTGGCCACGGCTTGACCGAGCCCTTGCTCTACGACACCCTGGTGCCGATTGCTGCGCCGCTGGTGAAGTGGGCAATTGAAGTCGAGCGCATCGAAGACCTGCCGCGCATCGTGCATCGCGCTGCCAAGATTGCATTGACGCCACCGACCGGGCCGGTGTTCATCAGCCTGCCCGGCAGCATTCTCGATGACGAAGCCGAGATTGATTTGGGATTTCCCTCGCGCGTGGATCGCAGCACGCGCCCGTCGGATGCCGTGATTGCGCAGGTTGCTGCGCGTGTGATGCAGGCCAAACGCCCCGTGATTCTGGCCGGGCGCGAGCTGGCCGACCACGATGCGTTTGAGGAAGCAGGCCGCTTTGCGCAGAGCATCGGCGCGGCGGTGTACTTGGGATCGGTGCAATACAACGCACGCTTTCCGTCGGAGCATCCACTCAACCTCGGTGACATCGGGCGCAATCAGGAGCGCGTGCGCGCGGTGTTGAGCGAATACGATTTGCTGATCTGTCTCGGTGGCGACCTGCTGCGCATGTCGCCTTACAGCCCGACCGAGCCGCTGCCGGAGACGCTGCCGGTACTGCATATCTCGGAGTGCGATTGGGAGTTGGGCAAGAACTATCCGACCGAAACGGCGATCTGTGCGAATGTGAAAGAGACCTTGCACGCGTTGTTGCCCGCACTCGACGCCGCCAAAACCGCCGAGTACGCGCGCGCGGCAAGCGAGCGTTGCGCGGCCATCACCAGCAAAAATTGGTCAAGCAACCGCGTGCGGCAAATAAGCGCGCTCGAAGCGAAGAAGCACGAGGTGCCAGTGTGGACTGAATACCTGATGGGTCGCATCAGTGAAGTGATCCCGGCCAATGCCATCGTGGTCGAAGAGCATGTCAGCTCGGCAGCGGGCATGGCCAAGGTGCTGCGCAGCAACGATCCGCACAGCTACTACGGCCTCGCCAGCGGCGGCTTGGGCTTCGGTCTGCCTGGTGCGGTCGGCATCAGCCTCGCACATCCTGAGCGCCCGGTGGTGGCGATCATCGGTGACGGCAGCGCGATGTATGCGATTCAGGGTCTGTGGACCGCAGCGCATTTGAAGCTGCCGATCACCTTCATCATCGTCAACAACCGCAGCTACCGCATCATCAAAGACCGCTTGGTCGCGCTGCGCAAGACCGATGCGTTTGTGGCGATGGATTTGAAAGACCCAGTGATCGACTATCAAGCGCTCGGCCAGAGCATGGGGCTGCGCACGGCCTTGGTGACGCAACCGGGCGACATCGACGCCACGCTGACGCGCATGATGAATGGTGCCGCGCCGTGTCTGGTGGAGGTGGTGGTGGAGGATGGGTTTGGGAGCAAGGCCTGATTGACGCAAGCACTGCCGAGCGCCTCATTGATGAGGCATGACAATGAAAACCAAATCGCTGGAACGGATTCAAAAAC
>JANOYK010000847.1:0-2091 GCA_031428855.1 Burkholderiales bacterium
GGATCGGGTGGCGGCAGATCAAACAGCGCCCGGCAGGCCGCCAGTTTCTGTGTCTTATGGCGGCTCGCCAAAAGGCCGTAATGGCGAATTCGCTTAAAGCCGGCTGGCAGCACATGAGACAGAAAGCGGCCGATGAACTCAGTGGCCGGCAACTCGACAGTGCGGCGACGGTTTGCTGCACCGGCATCACGTACCCGGAACGCCACCTTGCCATCGGCAAGGCCCACGATTGCGCCCTTGAAGAACCGGCAGCAGGGTCTGCGGCGAAAAACGTTTTCGCAATAGCCCGCAAACCCTTGGTACAAGCCGCTGACAGCCGCATGCGGCCTGAAACCCTTGGCCAGAGCCATTCTTGGCAGTTGTTGGCCGCAGTTAGCGGCGCGGCCTGCGCGCCGTTACGCCGCCAGCGGCAAGCGCGCCTTCACCGCCGCCACCGCTTTTGCCTCGGCAAAATCGCTGCAATAGCCCGACGCATACAGGCAGCAGGCAAGCTGGTTGAGAATCGGCGCGGGCACCGGGTGGGTGCCGTCCATGGTTTCGCGGATCCATTGCGCGGTGGTGCGGGCATCGCAATCATCCGGCAGGCTGGGCAGGGTTTTGAGGGAGCCTTGCTCGGCTTCAAACAGCACGGTGCCGCGGCCGTCAATGAAGCAGTCGATCTGCGGGCGGCGCTTGGGGTTGGCGAAGGCTTCGCCTTCGGTGCCGCGCAGCAGCAGCGCTGCGCCGCTGCCCTGGCCTTGGCCGGCGAAAAATTCTTTCATTTTGCCGGCATAGGCCGGGTGGGTGACGCTGACCATGCGCACGCCGCCGCCTTGGGCGCTGAACGGGTCAATCAGCTTGGCGAGTGTGTGGGCGGATGAGCGAAGCCCTAAGCGGCCGCGCAGCGCGAGCAGATTGGACAAACCCGGCGAGAGCGCGCCGATCGGGACGAAGGCGATGCCGTCGCGCTGTAGTGCTTCCTGCGCGAGACGGCTGTTGGCTTGCGGCAGGATGCCGAGCTCGCGCAGCACGTAGGCGGTGGCGATGCGGCCATCGCTCTCCAAGGTGCCATGCACCAGCACCGGCACGCCCAAGCGCTTGAGCAGGAGCGCGAGCAGCGGCATCAGGTTGGCCTGGCGGCGTGCGCCGTTGTAGCTGGGGATCACCACTGGCTTGAGCGTGGCGTGCGGTGTTTTGAGTTGTGCCAGGCGCGCGTCGAGCGCGGCGTGAAAGCCGAGCAATTCGGTGACCGATTCAGTCTTGAAGCGCAGCGCAATCAGGATCGCGCCCAGTTCGAGATCGGGCACGCCGCCGTCGAGCATGGCACCGAACAATTGTTTGGCATCGTCAAACGGCAGGTCACGCGCGCTGCGTTCGCCGCGCGCGATTTCTTTAAGGTAGGTGGTGTAACTCACGGCAACTCCTGCACCAGCGCGCTGCACCTGCTGCCGCGCCTGCTGCGGGTGATGTGCTTGATACCAGCGGTCAAGATCATGGCAGTTCCCGGTTCAATGCTTCAACAGTGCGACGCCCACCTGCGGCAGGTTGGCCAGACCGATGGCGCGCGCGTGCTCTTCAAAACCCTTGTTCTTCCAGAAGAACGCGCCCGGCATGGTAGTCGGAATCACCAGCACATAAAACAGCGCGCGGCTGATGATGCTGGTGACGAGCAGCACGGCACCGGCAAGCGCCAAACCGGCCAGCGTGACCAGCGTGATGCTCTCGAACGCGAGCATGCTGACCCCAAGACCGCACACCAGCACAAGGTTAAACCCGAGCAGCGTGTTGCGCAACTGCCAGGTTTTGCCGAAGGTGGTGGTCTGCACATAGTAGGATGCGCCGCCCTCGTGTTCGGCCTGCCCCATGGCACGCGCATGGGCGATGTGCCCGACTGCTTCGATCAACAGGCCCAGCGCCAGCAGCACGGTGCAGACCAGCGTCACAACAAACACACTCGCGCCGCTCGCACCACCCAAGGCCAGCGTGACAAACATGACGCTGCCGGCCAACAACGCGCCGAGCGACAACACACTGCCGCCAAACGCGGTGCCGACCTGCCAATGATTCCAGAACGGGCGCGCCTTGATGCGATAGCAGCGCATCATGTAGTAG
>JANOYK010000848.1:0-4861 GCA_031428855.1 Burkholderiales bacterium
GGCGCGGCGTGATGCCGAGTGTCTTGCGGTGTGCCTCCAGAATGCCCTGCACCAGCGCTGACGGATACGGCGTGCGGTCGCCCGCCTTGTAGTCGTACCAGCCGGCGCTGGTCTTCTGGCCGTAGCGGCCCTGCTCGCAGATCAGGTCAGCCGTCTTCGAGTAACGCACGTTCGGCTTCTCGACATAACGGCGCTTGCGGATATACCAGCCGACGTCGTTGCCGGCGAGGTCGGCCATGCGGAACGGGCCCATGGCGAAGCCGATTTTTTCGATGGCCTTGTCTACCTGCTCGGGTGATGCGCCCTCTTCGAGCAGGAAACCGGCCTGGCGTGAATACTGTTCGATCATGCGGTTGCCGATGAAGCCATCGCACACGCCGGAGACGACGCCGATTTTCTTGATCGTCTTGGCCAGCTTCATCGTGGTGGCGAGCACGTCTTTGGCGGTCTTGGCACCGCGCACGATTTCGAGCAGGCGCATCACATTGGCGGGCGAGAAGAAGTGCGTGCCGATCACGTCTTCGGGGCGCTTGGTGAAGGAGGCTATTTTGTCGACGTCGAGTGTCGAGGTGTTGGAGGCGAGGATCGCGCCCGGCTTCATCACGGCATCGAGTTGCTTGAACACGGCCTCCTTGACGGCCATGTCTTCGAACACGGCTTCGACCACGATGTCGGCTTGCGCGAGTGCGTCGTAGCTGAGCGTCGGCGTGATGAGTGCCATGCGCTTCTCCACATCCTCCATCGTCATGCGGCCCTTCTTGGCGGTGTTCTCGTAATTCTTGCGGATCGTGCCGACGCCCTTGTCGAGCGCTTCCTGTTTCATTTCCAGCAGCGTGACCGGGATGCCGGCGTTGATGAAGTTCATCGTGATGCCGCCGCCCATGGTGCCCGCGCCGATCACTGCCGCGCTCTTGATCGGGCGCAGTGGCGTGGTGTCGGGCACGTCCGGAATTTTGGCAACGGTGCGCTCACCGAAGAAGAAATGGCGCATGGCTTTGGATTCGTTCGTCGCCACCAACTCGATGAAGGCGGCGCGCTCGAACTTGATGCCGTCGTCAAACGGCATGGTGACTGCCGCCTCGACTGCCGCTGCGCACTTGGGCGGCGCCGGGTAGCCGCGAAATTGTTTGGCGACATCGGCTTTGACCTTGGCGATCAACTCGGCACCGGGGTTGGCGGCGCTGAGGTCACGCGCGCGCTTGTAGGGGCCGCCTTTGCTGGCGATATCTGACGCAAATTTGACGGCAGCGCCCACCAGGTCGCTGTCCGCCATCGCATCGAACAAGGTGCCCGGCGCGAATTTTTCCGACTTTACCGGGTCGCCTTTGACGATCATGTCCAACGCTTTCTCGACACCAATCAGGCGCGGCAGGCGTTGCGTGCCGCCTGCGCCGGGCAGCAAGCCGAGCTTTACTTCGGGCAGCGCTATCAGCGCGCCGGGCGAGCCAACACGGTAATGACAACCCATCGCCAATTCCAGCCCGCCGCCCATCGCCACGCCATGCACGGCAGCCACTACCGGCTTGGGGGAACTCTCCAACGCGGTAATGACTTCACCCAAAAACGGCGCAGCAGTCGCGGCGGGCGTGTTGAATTCCTTGATCTCGGCACCGCTGCAAAATACTTTGCCGCCGCCGGTGAGCACGATCGATTTGACTGCCGCGTCGGCGATGGCCGCCTGCAACTCGCCCAGCACGAAGCTGCGGTTGGCGTGACTCATGGTGTTCATCGGCGGGTTGTTCATGGTGATGACTGCGACGCTGCCCTGCATTTGATAGTTGCTCATGGCGCTGTTCCTGTTTGCTTGAAAGTGGATGCTTGAAGGTTGGTCTAGTTGATTGAGTTGATCTGTTGATTCTTATTACCCGATGCCGCCAGAACCGTTGGCACAAGCCATTGTGGCGGCACATACATGGTGAAACCGTTGGTGGGAGCGGCTCTTGGCGAGAGCCGCTCTTGGCCAGTATCTTGGGTGACTACACTTCGAGCCACTCCTTGCGCACCGCCTCGTTGGCTTTCAAATCGGCCGGCGTGCCTTCAAACACAATCATGCCATGCCCCATCACGTAGAGACGGCTGGAGATGTCGAGCGCGATCGCGAGCTTTTGTTCCACCAGCAGCACTGACACACCGCGGTTCTTCAGCTCTTTCAAATACTCCGCCACCAGCTCGACGATTTTCGGCGCAAGACCCTCGGTCGGCTCATCGATCATGATGAGGTCCGGGTCGCCCATCAGCGTGCGGCACAGGGTCAGCATTTGCTGCTCGCCGCCCGAGAGCACACCGGCTTGCGTGTGCTGGCGCTCCTTGAGGCGCGGAAACAACTGGTACATATCGGCGGCAGTCCACTTGCCGGGTGTTTTGCGTTTCATGCCGAGCATCAAATTCTGCTCGACCGTGAGCGCCGGAAAAATATCGCGGTTCTCCGGCACATAGCCCAGGCCCTTGTGGGCGATTTCAAAGGTCTTGTGGCCGAGCAATTCTTCATCCTTGAAGCGCACCGAGCCGGTGGCCGCGACCTGCCCCATGATGGCCTTGATGGTGGTCGAGCGGCCGACGCCATTGCGCCCGAGCAGGCTGACGATTTCGCCCTTGCCGACCTGCATCGACACGCCATGCAGGATGTGGCTCTTGCCATAGTAGGCATGCAGGTCTTTGACGTGCAGCATGTTCAGTGGCCCCCGCCTGCTACTGAGGTGCCCAGATAAGCTTCCTGCACCGCAGCGTTGCTGCGGATTTGCGCCGGCACATCGGTTGCTATCACCTCGCCATACACCAGTACCGAGATGCGGTCAGCCAGACCAAACACCACGCTCATGTCGTGCTCCACCATCACCAAGGTTTTGCCGGTGGTGACGCGGCGGATCAACTCGACCGCCTGATCGGACTCTGAGCGGCTCATACCGGCGGTTGGCTCGTCGAGCAAAATCACCTCGGCACCACCGGCGATGGTGATGCCGATTTCGAGTGCGCGCTGCTCGGCATAGGTGAGCAGCCCGGCTTTGACGTCGCGGCGCTTTTGCAGGCCGATTTGTTCGAGCATGTCGTCGGCGCGCTGGTTCGCATCGCGCAGAGTGGAAAGCGCTTTCCAGAATGTATATTTGTAGCCAAGCGGATAAAGCACGGCGCAGCGGATGTTTTCAAACACTGACAGGTTGGCGAAGATGTTGGTGATCTGAAAACTGCGCGCCAGGCCCTTGCGGTTGATCTCGAAGGGTTTTAACCCGGCGAGGTCCGCGCCGTTGAGCAGGATCGACCCGGTGCTGACACCAAAGCGCCCGCTGATGAGATTGAACAGGGTCGATTTGCCGGCACCGTTGGGGCCGATCACGGCGTGGCGCTCGCCCTTATGCACGGCGAGATCCACCCCGCGAATGATCTCGGTGTTGCCGAACGACTTGCGCACGCCGCGCAGCGCAATCGCCGGGCTGTTGCTGGCAGCGGTGACGGCGGCGGCACTCATATGGTTTGGCTCTTGATGATGTCGCCCATGATACGGTCCCAGTGCTGCACCACGCCGCGCCGCGCGTAAATGAACAGCGCTGCACCCGCCGCCGTCAGCAGCGCCACGCCGATCCACGGCGGCGCGCTCGCCACATCCACCTGCATGCCGAACAGAACCTTGCTGGTGCCACTCGCGGCTTCGAGCGAGAAGTGGTAGATCATCTCCACCGCAACAATCAGCGCGGCGAGCAGCAGCGCGCTGGCCGTTGCTGCCAGCGCGTAAGACGGCGCAATCTCCTTAAAGCGCCCAGCCTTGATGAGCGGCACCTGCATCATGATGAGCGTGGCGATACCACCGGGGCAATACATCACCATCAATACAAAAAACAGGCCGAGATACAGCAGCCAGGCTTTGGTGATGGTGGAGAGCACGACGATGAACAAACCAAAAATCACCGCGCCGATCATCGGCCCGAAAAAGAACGGCACCCCGCCGATGAAGGTGAACAACAGCACGCTGCCGGAGCGGATCGCGCTGACATTTTCGGAACTCACGATTTCAAAATTGATTGCGGCCAGCCCACCCGACACGCCGGCAAAAAAGCCCGAAATGATAAGCACCAGATAGCGCACCCGCTGCGTCTCGTAGCCGATGAACTCGACCCGCTCGGGGTTGTCGCGCACGGCGTTGGCAATCCGCCCAAGCGGGGTGTGGGTGAAGGCGTACATGGCGGCAGTGCAGACGAACAGCCACACGGCCACCAGGTAGTAGACCTGGATCTGCGGGCCGAACGTGACGCTGGTGAGGAAGCCGAACAGCGGCTCGCCGGCAATCCGGTTGCTCGACACCCCGCCCTCACCGCCAAAGAACGCGGGGAACATGAGCGACATGGCAAACACCAGCTCGCCGATGCCAAGCGTAATCATGGCGAACGGCGTGCCCGATTTTTTGGTGGTGACGTAGCCAAACAACACACCGAACACCGCCCCCGCCACACCGCCCACCAGCGGCAGCAGCGACACCGGAAACAAGGTGCCCTTGCCAATCATGTTGAGCAGGTGAATCGCGAAATAGGCACCCAGCCCGGCATACACCGCGTGGCCAAACGAGAGCATGCCACTTTGCCCGAGCAGCATGTTGAACGACAGCGCAAAAATCATGAAGGTGCCAATTTGGCACATCAGCGTGAGCGCAAAACCGGCCGTGAAAATGTGCGGCGCGGCCAGCAGCACCAGAGCAAACGCGCCCCAGATGATCCAGCGCGCGCGGTTGAAAGACGCGGCGCTTGACGCGGCGGTTGACGAAACTGGGGAGATGTTATTCACGGCATCAACCCTCACGCCTACCCATCAGCCCGCGCGGCCGGAAGATCAGGATCAGCACCAGAAACACATAGGGCAGGATCGGCGCAGTCTG
>JANOYK010000849.1:0-3395 GCA_031428855.1 Burkholderiales bacterium
CGACGGGTCGGCCAAGGCTGCGGCAAAGTCATCTGCCACTGTGATGCCGGGGCCGGCCCCGGTTTGCGCGGCTGCGCGCGGGCCGGACTCTGGCTCCACCACCATGCCCACCTTGAGCCAAGCGCTATCGGCCAGCGTGGCGGTGATGATTTTTCCCCACCAGCCATAGCCGATGACTGCGGCCCGCACTGCTTGCTGCGACATGCTTTTCTCCCTGAAAATAAATCTGGTGATGACTGCCGGTGCCGTCCGATACGCCGCCCGGTACGCCGCCAGAGACACAGCGAAACGCGCGTATCCAGGCGCAAATCTATGGTACGCTTAATTGATCGATAGCTCAATAAGGCAGTGCTTCATGGCAACCAAGGCGAACCCGCCCGCACCAAAAAAACCGGCGGTGAAACCGGCGGTGAAACCTTATGCCGGTGTTATCGGCATGGGCATCATGGGGTCCGCCATCGCGGCCAATCTGGTCAAGGCGGGTTTTGCGGTGTATGGCTATGACCCGGTGCCGGGCGCGCGCGCCGCGTTGAAAAAAGCCGGTGGCCACCCTTGCCCCAGCGCTACCGACGTGGCGCGCCGCTGCCGCCACGTGGTGCTGTCGCTGCCCAGTGTGGCGGCGCTGGAGCAGGTATGTGGCGAGTTGATTGCTGCCAACAACAAAGGTCTGATCGCCGCCGAAGTCAGCACCCTGCCCGAAGCGGCCAAAAATCAGGCGCGCGTGACGCTCGCCAAACACGGCATCACCCTGCTCGATTGCCCGTTGTCAGGCACCGGCGCGCAAGCGCTCACGCGTGATCTCGCGGTCTATGCCAGCGGCGACAGCAAGGCGATCAAATCATTCGCGCCGGTGTTCGATGGCTTCGCGCGGGTGCGCTATGACGTCGGCACCTTCGGCAATGGCATGCGCATGAAACTGGTGGCCAATTTGCTGGTGGCGATTCACAACGTCTCGACTGCCGAGGCCATCCTGATGGGGGTGCGCTCAGGGCTCGACGCCGCACAGATTGTCAAAGTGGTGGCCGATGGCGCGGGCGGCTCGCGCATGTTCCAGGTGCGCGGCCCGGCGATGGTGAAGCGTTCGTGGAGCGAGGCCACCATGAAAATTTCGACCTGGCAAAAAGACATGCATCTGATTCACGAAGCGCTCACCGCCACCGATACGCCGGCCCCCTTGTTCGCCGCCACCGTGCCGATCTACAACGCCGGCATGGCGCTTGGGCACGGAGCGGATGACACCGCTGCGGTGTACGCGGTGCTGGAGCGCTGGACCGGCGGTGCAAACAATGCCGCGAAAAGCACACCGAAACGCACACCGAAACCGCGGAGCCGCGCTTGAACTTCGACACGCGCCGATTTCGCAGCGCGCTGGGCGGCTTTCCGACCGGTGTCGCCATTGTCACGACGCGCGCCGCAGACGGTGATCCGGTCGGCATCACCATCAATTCATTCAGTTCGGTCTCGCTGGAGCCGCCGCTGGTGCTGTGGAGTCTGGTTGCCACCTCTCCCAGCCTGGCGCATTTCACCGTCGGCCGCCCGCATCTGATTCACGTGCTGGCGCACCATCAGGAAGAACTGGCGCGGCGCTTTGCCAGCCGCATCCCCGGCAAGTTCGATGGCGTCGCGCATTCACTCAACGGCGACAATCTGCCGTATCTGGATGAATGTGTCGCCACCTTTGAATGCGTCACCCACGCCTTGCATGAAGAGGGCGACCACGTGATCGTGATCGCGCGGGTCGAGCGCCTGGCTCAGCGCGAGCGCGCGCCCCTGCTTTTTTGCGGCGGCAAATTCGCTGTGCTCGACACGGCGGCAAGCAGCTTGGGATAAGTGGTCTTGGCCCCTGCCAGAAAATTGTCGATGGCGTAAGTGGCCTTGGTCATGAAATCGACCGTCATGCGCATCTTGTACACATGGTGCCGCACCGCGTAATAAAACATGCCGCCGTGCAGGCTCCAGACAAATTCCATTTCCTCGTCTGACACCGGCATGGCCGGATCATCA
This sequence comes from Burkholderiales bacterium, assembly GCA_031428855.1. GTDB lineage: Bacteria > Pseudomonadota > Gammaproteobacteria > Burkholderiales > JAEUOS01 > CANJDH01. The sequence continues at coordinate 2,005 of JANOYK010000849.1, forward strand.
GCCCCGCAGTAGTGGCGCAGCTCGGTGCAATAGACCGGCAGCAGCTCGCGCCGGATCAGCTTGATGTAACGCTGATTAAGCACCGGCCCGGACAGGCCGGCGTACATATAAATGCGGATCCAGTCGGGGCGGTAGGTCGCAATCGAATACTGCCGGTAGAACTCGATCAATCGATCGCGCAGCGGCAGTGAGCGGTCTTTTAGCAACGTAATCCAGGCCGGATTCCAGCGCCCTTCAAACACGGTTTGGTAGACCCGGTCCACTAGCGCCTGCTTGTTTGAGAAATAGCGGTATAGCAACGGCTGGGTGATGCCGAGGCGTTTGGACAACTCACGGGTTTGACCGGAAAATCCGACCTCGGAAAAATAGGCAATCGCCCCATCAACGATTTGTTTTTCGCGATCAGTCGGCGAGAGCCGTCCTTTGACTTTGGGGGCCGCGCCCGATGCCGGCTTGGATGCCCGCTTCACCGATTTCGATGCGCTCATACTGGAGCGGGCACTTGCGCGCGATACCAATCGTTGATCTGGGCACCAGTGCGGATCACCACGCCCGGCTTGGCCTGCACGTAATCGAGCAGTTTTTCAAACATCGCAATCCGATGCGGCGCGCCGGTGATGTAGGGGTGAACACTGATCGCCATCACACGCGGAATCGCCGCACTCTCAGCCCACAGCCGGTCAATCTGCGCCACCCCGCGCTCGTACATCTCGCTGCCGGTGTGGCTCTGCAACAGCATCATGGGGATGTCGTTGATCTCGACGCTGTACGGCACCGACAACACCGGTTTTGGTTTGGCCGGAATCCACACCGGCTGATCGTCGAACACCCAGTCGGCCACATATTCGATGCCCGCTTCCGATAGATAGTCAATCGTATCGGCGGTCTCAGTCAGGCCCGGGCTCTCCCAGCCCACCGGCGGCTTGCCGGTGAACGCTCGGATCGATTCCACGGTGTCGATAATCGATTGACGCTGATCCGCCACCGCATGCATCGGCCCTTGAATAAATCCGTGGCCCATGAATTCCCAGCCAGCCTCGTGCGCAGCCTTGGCGACCGGCGGATAACTCTTGCATACGATGCCATTGATGGCTAGGGTTGGCACGATGCGGCGTGACTTCAACGCATCCAACAAACGCCAGAAGCCGACACGCATGCCGTACTCATGCCAGGCCCAATTGGGCAAGTCCGGCTGCATGGCTTGGCCCATTGGCGGCGACAACACCATGCGCGGCATCGGCCGCTCCTGGCCCCAATGTTCGACATTGACGATCACCCACACCAGCATGCGCCCGCCATCGGGCACCACCAGTGGAGGACGGTCAATGATCGATGAGAACGGAACGCGCTGACTGGGAAGTTGGGTCGTCATGAAGTTTGCAATGTCGTTT
>JANOYK010000850.1:0-2654 GCA_031428855.1 Burkholderiales bacterium
TGTGCGGCGCGGGGGCGCACCCCGGCGGTGGCGTCACCGGTGCGCCCGGGCACAACGCAGCGCAGGCGATGCTGCGGGATCATTGTTAGATTGCGCCCTCACTGACCCAACTTCCTGTCCGGCAATCTCGCACCACGCCCCGCATCAACCATCAAATCGGCCTCGCCGCCCGCCCGGTCGGCAACCCGAAACGCAGCGACTGGAACTTCACCGAAGAGACCGTGGGCGATCCCGGCCCTGGCGATGTGCTCGTCAAAGTGTTGCAACTTTCGCTCGACCCGGCGATGCGCGGCTGGATCAACGAAGGCAAGAGCTACATCCCGCCGGCCGGCATTGGCGAAGTGATGCGCGCCGGCGGCGTCGGCAAAGTAGCCGCCTCCAACAACGCGGCCTTTGCGGTGGGCGATCACGTGGCGGGCGGGTTCGACGTGCGGGAGTACTGCCTGATGAGTTTGTGCATGTGGGCCCCCAACCTGAAAATTGCGCAAAGGCGCACTGCGGCGCGCAGTGCCGGACGTGGTCAGCCGAGCGTTGCCACCATCTCAATTCTGGGTGCGATGGATTGCACCAGCTTTTCGATGCCATGCCCCGGATTGACTCGGCGTTGCGAGACGAGCAAGCCGATTTTTTCGAGCAATCCCACATCCTTGGTTATAGACGAGCGGTCGCGCTTGAGGCGGATTGACAGCTCATTGATGGTCTTGGGTTCGCGCATCACTTCAAACATAAGGCGGCGGCGCGCTTTGGAAAGCACGGTAAACATGCGCTGGGGGTCTTCGAACGCAAGCGTAACCGTTGCGTCGAACGGCCCGCCACGGTCCGCCCGGCGCGCCGCATTTTTTGCGCGCGCGAAGAATCCGCTTACGTCGTCTGTGCGAATCACGATTTTGGTCATGGCTTCCTGCCCTTTCCCTGGTTCACCATCTCCTGCCATTCGCGCGTAAAACGCTCCTGCGTCGCTTCAAAGCTTTCAAACCCGACATTCTCCACTGCACCCATGCGGTGCCGGTGATGAATTCCATGTGCGTTGTCAAATCCAAGCACCCTGCCATTGTCACTGGCAAAAATCGCATGATTGATCCACGCCAGGTTGTAGCGCGTCACCACGGCGGCACCGTGACGGCGGTAGCCCCAGACTTCGTAGCTCAAGAGCCCGCCGCCAGACTTTGCCTTAAGCTCAAAACGCTCGTGCTCGAGCAAAGCTTCTTCGGGCATCCTCGCCATGGAGCAATTGAATCATTTCAGGTGTGAATAACTTTAGCACACCAGAACTGCCATCCGCGCTGCACTGCCCCCATTTACCCCCCAATTCGCCTCGCCGCCCGCCCGGTCGGCAACCCGAAACGCTCCGACTGGAGCTTCACCGAAGAACCACTTGGCGAACCGGTCGAGGGCGGCGTGCAGGAGTATTGCCTGGTGGGCGAACTCGGCTTCGACGCCTGCATCGACTACAAGGCCGCAGGCAACAGCGCGGTGCGCGATGGCTTGAAGCAACATTGCCCGAATGGCGTCGATGTCTACTTCGACAACGTCGGCGGCGACATCCTCGACACCGTGCTCACCCGCATCAACCGCCGCGCGCGCATGGAAGGCATCGTCGTGTTCGACTGGGCGGACCGCTATGGCGAAGCGGTCAAACAAATCGCGCAGTGGATGCGCGAGGGCAAGTTCAAATCGCGCGAACACCTTGTCGATGGCCTGCCCACCTTTCCCGAGACCCTCAATATGCTGTTCGAGGGCAAGAACTTCGGCAAACTGGTGTTGAAGGTGGCGGATTCCTGAAAGACGGATGGCCGGAAAACCTTGGTGGGAGCGGGTTTTAGGCAATCAGGCCCCAAGAAGCGCATGGAATGGACTTGAGCGCGATGCACCCGGCGCTTTTACGCTCCGCGCCCCCGGTGGACATTCGCACCGGGACGATTTCTCCGGATGTATTTTCGATGCAGGTCGCTGACTGCGAATCGTCCGTGTAGCCCCCTGTGCCCGGGTGTTCATGCAACGTACCTCCAGTTTCGTCACCGGCAGGCTCACACCCAGCTTCACCGGGCTTCCTCCCTGCCAGCCCGGGTCTCCCCGGCATCTGACGCATGACTTTATGGCTTTGCATGTCTTCGGTCACTCTCTCACGTTTGGCCCTTCGTGGTTTCTTTCCTGCCTCATCGGCCTCATACTTCCACTACTACGGCCTCTGCTGACTTCTCGCTCCAGCTTACGCCGTCGGCCTTTCAGCCACAGGGCGAGATATCCCCGGGTAAGAACGCACACCTTCACCGCACAATCGCCGCATCTACGCCATCTCGCCTTGGTCACAAGAGCTTTGCAAATTGGAGCTTGCTCGCCCTGCTTGACAGCGCCTTCTATGCGATTCTTGTCCATCGACTCGCGGTTTACGCTCCACGCTTCCTTCCCACACTTGGTCACCCTCGTGCAGTTGCGCTTCGCTTCGCTCGCTGTGACCAGCTCGCGGCGGGACTTGCACCCGCAGGTGTACGCCCATGCCGGGCGCACTCCAACAATCGGTTCAGATCGTGGCTTCGCACGATCTAACCTTAGTCGTTAGGCACGCCTGAGACTCTACGCTCGGATTTCGACTTCACCCTCGACCTCGACCGGAATATCGAATGGCAGTTCGGCCATACCGACTGCGCTGCGCG
>JANOYK010000851.1:0-1742 GCA_031428855.1 Burkholderiales bacterium
CACGCGCCGAAGATGGTCTGTATGTGGGCCACGTATTGGCGGCGTGGGCGCGGCGCTATTTACCGGCGGCGGCAGCAGTGACCAACGTGCCGGCCGGCGCGGTGGCAGTCGAAGAAACCGGCACCGGAAAATTCACCAACACCATCAAGACCGCCACACATTCGATTCACGCTGACGAACCAGTGAGTGCGGGCGGCAATGATCGTGGCCTCTCGCCCTACGAGTTGCTCTCTGCCGCCCTCGGTGCATGCACCTCGATGACGCTGCGCATGTATGCCGATCTGAAAAAACTGCCGCTGGAGCATGTACGCGTCGACGTGACGCACAACAAAATTCACGCCACTGATTGCGCCGGGTGCGATACGCGCGAAGGCAAGATCGACCGCTTCGAGCGCGTCGTCACCCTCGGCGGCGTGCTCGATGACGCGCAGCGCGCCAAGCTGTTGGAGATCGCCGATAAATGTCCGGTGCATCGCACCTTGCATGCCGCGGTGCAGGTGGTGACGCGGCTCAGCGATGCCACTGTTTGACGTGACGGTTAAAGTGACCATGAAACCATCCGTGCGAGTCATCACACCAAGCAGCGGTACACCGGTATCTGCCCTGTCGCACCGCGCGTGTACTGCACAGATTCCGTACCAGTCCGTGAAGCGAAGCGATTGACGCACCGTCCCTGGTTGAAACATTCCGCGTTGAAACGTCCCACACTGAGGGGGTTGATGCGCTCCGCATTACTGGTGATGCTCGCCGTGCCGCTTGCGGCGTGGTTCCTGGTCAAGCCGGTGCGCCTGCTCGCTCCGGGCTGGGCAGACATTCACTGCCCCACTGCATCGGTTTGCGTGGACGACGTGGTACGGTTCGCTGCCGCAGCAGCGTTGCACGCAGAAGCCATGGCATTTACCGCCACCGCAGCAACACCTTTGACGGCCACGCCGCGTTTGATTTTTTGCTCGACCGAATCGTGCGCGCAATGGTTCGGTCTGGGCGCACGCTCCGCCGTCACCCTGGGCACCTTCGGCACCGTGATTGGCCCGCGCGCCTGGCAGCCCCACTACGTGCGCCACGAGATGATTCACACGCTGCAAGCCGAGAACACCGGCGTCTTGCGTCTGCTGTTCAAACCGAAATGGTTTGTCGAGGGCATGGCCTACGCGTTGAGCGGTGATCCGCGCGCGCCGCTGGCGGAACCGTGGGAGAGTCATCGCGCCAGTTTTGCCGCATGGTACAAAACGGTGGGCAGACAATTTCTTTGGGTGGAGGCGGGCAAGCTGTGAACGATGACATGCCTGTCGATGGAATGCCGACGGGAAGCCGATGAAATGCAGTTGGCAGCGCAATCCGACGAAAAACCAAACATGCGCCGGCCTGTAACGCGCCCCCACCAACAGTTTCACGGCCACACCATAACGCAACCCGCTTGCACCAACGATCTTCACACTATGCCAAGGGAGAATTGACGATGTCTGATCGAAACGCATCCACCATTGCGGCGCTGTCACGCTACGCTGTGTCGTCATGGGCACTGCGCGCGTGGCTTGCACTCAGTTGTGTCACTGCCTTCGCGCAAACCGAAGCCGCCCCCACCAACGACCTGCCCAACCCCTATACCAGCACCGCCCCGTGGGGCACGCTGCCGGCTGGCCGCACCTGGGGCGCGCTCAACGGCGTGGCGATTGACAACGACGGCGTGTCAGTCTGGGCGGTGAGCCGCTGCGGCGCGAATCCCGATGTGCCGGCTGGCG
>JANOYK010000852.1:0-3258 GCA_031428855.1 Burkholderiales bacterium
ACACCAGCCTTTCGCGAAAAGTTCGAGTCGCAGGGCATCATCCCGGTCGGCAACACGCCGGAGGAAGCGGCGGCGTTTTTGAAAGACGAAGTCGCCAAGTGGAGCCGCGTGATTCGCGATGCCAATGTGAAGGTTGAGTGAGCGCCGGGCCGCGCAGCCGGTACTGCGGCAGGGGCGGGATGCCCGGAATCGCCGGAAAATTGATTCGAGCATCATTCGGAGAGCCGCTTCCAGCGCGGCTCTCCGGTGTTCATCGCGCAATAACCGCTCACACCAACGGTTTCAGAGCTATGCCGTTGCCATGAAATCGATGGTGGAAGCCACTCTTCATCATTGATGGCCTGAAGACGAAAGCCGGGAGCGGCTCTCAGCGCCGTGACTCGATTAACTCTGCAAGGCCTTCCGGGTCGGCAACACTCACCCACAGTGTGGAGTGCTTCCTCAAACCGGTCACCCGCGGCACTTTTTTGACGAACCCAATACGCAAGCCCTTGCGATGGTTGGTGCCGAACGTGACGCCGCAATCCACGCTGCGCACTCGCGCTACTCCCACAGCCCTTCGGGAAGCGGCAGGCCGGCCAGCTCGGCAGCACCAAGGCGGCGCTCGGGCTCAATCCCGAAGCGTTCGAGCACCGCGATGAGCTGGCGCGCGTGCTGCGCCGAATGCCAGGTCGAGCGCTCGAACAGCATGTGCATCGTCTGCTCGCCAAAAAATGTTTTCACGCGCTGCTGGCACGAGCGGTCTGCCAGCCCGTCCCACCATGACTGCAGCTTGACCATCACTCCGTCACCGTAGGCAGCGATCTCGTCGCGATTCAGGCGTGGGCCGCCAGCATTTTCGGCAGCAGCATGCGCCGCTGTGTATTCATCGCCATCGGCGACGCATTCGAGAAACGCCTCGGCGATGCGGAAAACATGATGGCTCAAGCTGCGGATCGAGCGGTCGCGATTGTCGATCACGCGCTCGTCCATGCGCGCTTCCGGCATCTGTCTGATGCTGCATTGCGCGGCACCCAGCACCTTGCGCCATTGCACGATCAAGCGCTCCGGCGGCAGCAACTCGTGCCCGCTGCCAGCCAGCCCCACAAACACGGCCACGTCTTCCAGATTTTGCGCAAACACAAACTGCGTGCCCCGCGCCACGACCGGAACGGTGCGCACCCCGAGCGCCAGCAGCTGCGCGCGCGCGCCGACATCGTTCACCACATCGAGCGTGGTGAAATCGATTCCCTTATGCGAAAGAAACTCTTTCGTTTTAAGGCAGCTGCTTCACCCAGGCTGGGTGAAGAGCATGAATTTTTCTGTGGGCGCGCCCATGATTCATTCCGGATTGAGGAGATTCGCAGGCTACCGCGCTGGGAGCTTGCGGTCAATGCTTGATCGCAAAAGAACATAGCGCCGGGCGCGATCTCCACGGCAGCAAATGGCTGAAACCTTTGTCCACCAACGCTTTTCAGCCATTGGCCAGCACTTCTCGCACTGGTCTACCGCGCTTCTACAAGATGTTGCCTTTGTCTTGCCGGTGTGGCCAGTTCGCTCTTCGCTGACCTCGCAGTGATGCCTCGGGGCATGGATGTCAGCCTGCCACTCGCGCCACTCTGGGCGTAGTCCTGGTGCAGAGCCGATTGCACTTCACGTGGCGCGAGCGCATGCACGTCGACAAGATAGCGGTGCGCCAGGTCGAACAAACGCTCCAGCGCGATTCTGTGGGTCTGCCCAGTCTGGGCATAGAGCCAGTCGGCAAACGCCAAGAAGCTTGCGAACGCTGAACCAGTTTCTGCATCTCCCGCACCCAGCAGCATCGGCAGTGTCCTGCCGAAGCGCCCCGAGTTGGCCACCAGATCCCAGTATCGAGCAAAACGCTCGACGCGCTGCATGTTGGCGGCGCTGATGACGGAGGTGGCGAGCACGTTGTACGGTGGCTCGGGGTTGTAGTGCATGCCGAACGCTTCGGTGTGGCGGATGATCGGTGTGCCGCGCAGGCGCTTGAGGATGCCGAGCTGGATTTCGTGGGGGCGCAGCGCGTAGAGTTGATCGAAGCCGCGTGCGAAGCTGGCGAGGTCTTCGCCGGGCAGGCCGGCGATGAGGTCTACGTGCAGATGCGCCTGCGAGTGGGTGCGCAGCCAGGTGAGGTTGGCGGCGGCTTTGGCGTTGTCTTGCCGGCGCGAGATGCGCTGCTGGATTTCTGTGTTGAAGGTCTGGATGCCGATTTCGAATTGCAGCGTGCCGGCCGGGAAGCGCGCGATGCCGGCCTTGAGCGCTTCAGGCAGATGATCCGGCACCAGTTCGAAATGCAGGAAGCACGGATCGTTTGGTGCGGCGTCGATTTTCTGCTGGAAGAAATCAAGAATCGCAAGACTGGTTTTGACGTTGAGGTTGAAGGTGCGGTCAACGAATTTAAAGCGGCGCGCGCCGCGAGCATAGAGGGTGTCGAGTTCACCGAGAAAGGTTTGCGTGTTGAACGGCCACGCGGTTTTGTCGAGCGCGGAGAGGCAGAACTCGCACTTGAACGGGCAGCCGCGCGAGGCTTCAACATAGAGCGTGCGCTGGCGGATGTCTTGGTCCGTGAATTCGCCGTAGGGCAGCGCGAGGGTGTCGAGCGGCGGCTGTTCACCGGCGTGGATTTTCATCAGCGGTTTGGGGCCGTCGAGTATCTGCGCGCAGAGCTTGGGGAAGGTGACATCGCCCCAGCCGGTGACGATGTAATCGGCCAGCGTGCAGATGCGCTGATGTTGCGTCTCGAAACTCACTTCCGGCCCGCCCAACACGATGACGATGCCAGGCTGTTCGGCCTTGAGCAGTTCGATCACCGCGCAAGTTTGGGTGACGTTCCAGATGTAGACGCCGAAGCCGATGATGCGCGGCGGGTGTCGATGCTGGGCCAGCAGCTCATCGGCAATTTCGCGCGGCGGGCGGCGGATGGTGAACTCGGTCAGCCGTGTTTCGCTCATGAGCGCGCCCATATTGGCGCGCAGATAACGCAGGCCGAGTGAGGCGTGGGTATAGCGCGCGTTGAGAGTGGCCAGGATGATGGACGGCATGGATTGATTGTAGTGGCGCGGCTTGTCGCGCTGCCTGTTGCGCTGCTTGTTGCGTCACTGATTGTGCCGCTTGAACGGGGCGGCAGTGGCCGCATATGCGATGGCTACTCCCGCTGTCATCCCGTCGTAACATTCACTCTTCGTCGCCCCTCTCGCCCTCACATCATGACCACCACCCGCATGCCTGCTGTATTCCTCGGCCACGGCAGCCCGATGA
>JANOYK010000853.1:0-3088 GCA_031428855.1 Burkholderiales bacterium
GCGTGCCGCAAATGCTCTCGTCGGTGTGTCAGCCCGGCCTCGAAGCCACTGCCGCAGCCGCAGACACACTGCGCGTGTTCCAGCTCTACGTGCGCGGCGACGCCAACTGGGTGGACGACTGGGTCACGCGCGCGCGCGACCGCGGCTTCTCGGCGTTCTGCCTCACCGTGGACAGCGCGTTTTACAGCCGCCGCGAGCGCGACATCGTGACCCGCCTGGCCAAACCGTGGCGGCCAACCGGCAACGCCGGCGCCCAATTTCAGGCGGCCCTGTCGTGGGACACGGTAGACCGCGTTAAACGCATCAGCGGCATGCCGCTGATCCTCAAGGGCATCGCCACGGCGGAAGACGCCGAGCTTGCCGTGCAGCACGGCGTTGACGTCATCTACGTGTCGAACCACGGCGGCCGCCAGCTCGATCATGGCCTCGGCAGCACGGCAGTGCTGCCGGAGGTGTTGGCAGCGGTCAAGGGCCGCGCCGAGGTGTGGGTCGATGGCGGCTTCATGCGCGGCACCGATGTGGTCAAGGCGATTGCGCTCGGTGCCAAGACAGTTGGCTTGGGAAGGCTCTCCTGCCTCGGCCTCGCGGCAGACGGTGTGCCGGGTCTGGTGCGCACCTTCGAGCTGCTCGAAGAAGAGATTCGCCTGTGCTTAGGTCTGCTCGGTGTCAACAGCTTCGCCGAACTCACGCCGCGCCATGTCACCAGCGCGCCCTCCATGTTCGACCCGCATGTGTTCAGCGCGTTTCCGCTGCTCGATCAATACGACACGGAGTTGCCGTTGCGTAACCGCTAAGCGGCGGCATGCGCGGCGGACAATGACGCCAAGCCCCCAGCCGGTATCGTCCTCGGCAGACAAGCGCAAAAACAGCGGCTTGCCGGCCGGCCAATTCGCACCCACGCTCTCAACCACTGCACAGGCAAAGCGCATGCGGTTGCTCTCGGAGCCGCCGTATTCATCACTGCGCTGATTGGCCAGCGGCGAGAGAAATTCGTGCAGCAGAAAACCGTGCGCGCCGTAGCGCACCTGCGCCAGCCAGGGACGGCGCAACCGGTGTGGAGTCAAGCGTAAGATGGCGGCTTGGCTCTGCCGCCGCATTCCACAGACCCGCTGCCATCCAAAACCAACGCCGCCGGTGCGGCCCATGCACTGCAGTTTCTGACGATGGAGACCAACCTGATGAAGCGCTTTTCGTTATTGAGTGTTCTGCTGGCCACGCTTCTGCCAGCGTTCGCACTCGCTGCGGCGGGCGATGATTTCCCCGCGCGTCGTATCACGCTGGTGGTACCGTTCCCGGCCGGCAGCGCCACCGATGGCACGGCGCGCCGGATCGCTGTTGAACTCGCGCGCCTGGCCGGGCAGCCGGTGATCGTGGACAACAAGCCCGGGGCCGATGGCAACCTTGCCGCGCTCGCCGTGTTGCGCGCCGAAGCGGACGGACACACCGTGTTCGTCACCACCAACTCGACCCACGCGGCCAACGTCAATCTGTTCAAGTCGATGCCGTTTGACCCCAAGGCCGATTTTGCGCCGGTCACCGGCATTGTGAAAATTCCAATGCTGCTCGCGGTCAGGGCCGATTCGCCGGCGAAAAATATGGCGGAGTATCTGGCCCTGGCCAAAAAGAGCACGCCACCGCTGACCTTCGGCAGCGCCAGTCAAGCCGGGCGCGGCGCGGGGGAGTTGATGAAAGCGCGCGGCGGACTGCCGATCCTCAACGTGCCCTACAAGGGCGCGCCGCAGGGCTTGACCGATCTGGTCGGCGGGCATATTGACTCCTACTTCGCGGACCCGGTCAGTGCGGCCGGCTTGATCCAAAAAGGCGCTGTGCGCGTGCTTGCGATCACCAGCGCCAAGCGCGCCCTGAGCATGCCCGAGGTGCCGACCTTCGATGAAAGCGGTTTCCCCGGCTTCGAGATGATCGCCTGGATCGGGGCATTCGTGCCGGAAAAAACCCCGCGTGTTGCAGTGCTCAAACTCAACGCCATGCTGACCGCCATCTTGGCCGACCCGCAGATGGCCGCGTCGTTCACCAGCAACGGTGCAGCGCCCTTCCCCACCACGCCGGAGCAGCTCGGCGAATTTGCCGAAACCGACACCAAGCGCTGGGCGCAAATTGTCGAAGCTGCAAAAATGGTGAAGCAGTAAGGCGCGCCGCCATCTGGGCGCAACGCCCCACCGCCCCACCGCCTCTGTATTGCCGACGATTTCTTTACCAGATTCCATTACCATCAGGCCATCGACTATCAGGCCATCGACTATCAGGCCATTGACCGGCCCGCCATCTTCTCCGAGGATCCTCCCATGTCCAACCACGCCAACCAGCTTTATCTCGCCCCCACCGGCAACGCCAAAGCCGATGCGGCTGCCGCCAACACCGACTACGGCCACATCGCGCCCGACTGCGCGGGCCTCAACTTTTATGAGATCGACAAGAGCTTTCAGGCCTCGCTGCGCGTGCATATGCCGCCCGAGGTGTTGCGCCACTTCGAGCCGCTGCTCCAGCGCCTCGGTGCCGTGGCCGGCAATGAACTCGACTACCTCGCACGCATCGTCGATCAAAACCCGCCGGTGCTGGAGCAGCGCGACCGCTTCGGTCGGGATCTGAACCGCATCGTCTACCACCCGGCCTATCGCGAGATGGAGAAAATCGGCTTCGAGGATTTTCAGCTGCACTCGATGTGCCATCAGCCCAAGGCGCTCGGCTGGGACGGCCCCGCGCCGCAAGCGGCCAAGTACGCGTTCCAGTACCTGTTCATCCAGTCCGAGTTCGGCATGATGTGCCCGCTCAGCATCACCGACGCCACCATCCAGGTGTTGCGCGCCTTCGCCAGCGAAGAGCTGAAAAACTATTTGCTGCCCAAGATGCTCGCGCCCAACCTCAACGATCTGTGGAAGGGTACGCAATTCATGACCGAGCGCGCCGGCGGCTCGGATGTCGGCTCGCTCGAAACCACCGCGCGCTTTGATAACGGCGTCTGGCGCCTGTATGGCGACAAATGGTTTGCCTCGCACACCGATGCGCACATCGCGCTGATTCTGGCGCGGCCCGAAGGTGCGCCGGAGGGCATCAAGGGCGTGGCGATGTT
>JANOYK010000854.1:0-1871 GCA_031428855.1 Burkholderiales bacterium
CGGCCAAACCGGCGGCCATCTCCACCTGGCCGCGTCACACGCCGTGCGACCGGCCGCGCTCGGCCACCATCGTGATCACGCGCGAGGATGGCGGCATGGTCGGCGCCTGAGGTCGCCTGCATGAATCATCACACACCATGCGCTGGAGAATCGCTTCCACCAAGGGCTCTGGCCGATGATGCCTTGAATGCATTGGTGGGAGCGGCTTTCGGAGGGGCGAACCGGACCGCGAGCCCGACGGGCAGGTGAAAGTGCAGGATCAACGTGCAGATTGCAACAATGGTGTAAACGATTTAAACTGTTTAACCCATTTGTCACAAACCCTCTTCGGAGATCAATCACCATGAAAACTGCCACAGCCCAGACCGCTCCGGCCAAGACCACTCCAGCCAAGGGGGCCGCACGCACAGCCAAGCCCGCCGTCCAGACCGATAAGGCGGTTGCCCGCACGGACCAGCGCGCCGCACCGGCCCGGCCGGCCAGTGCTGCGCACCCGGCACTCAAAGTGGTACGCGACGGATTCACCATGCCGCAGGCTGACTACGACCAGTTGAAGGCCCTCAAGGCGTCCTGCCTCAAACGCGGCGTCGAGGTCAAGAAGAGCGAACTGCTGCGTGCCGGCCTGCAGGCCCTGTCTGCGCTCTCCTCCAAGGAGCTGGATGCGCGCATTCGCGCGCTGGCGCCGGTGAAGGCCGGGCGCAAGAAAAACAAGGTCTGATTCGCACCCGCTGGTTCGCGCCTTCGGCCCGTCACCGGCATTCGCCCCGATGCAACCCACGCCCGCCCTCGCACCCGCAGATGCGCAGCGGCGCCTGCCCGAACTCGACTGGCTGGAGCGTCTGATCGATGCCGCGCCGCACGGCGTGGTGACGCGCACGCTATGCGAGGTGCAGGCGAGCGCAAATGCAGGCGGGCAAACCATGCCGGTACATGCCCTGTGCCTCGGCAACCCCGATCCCGGCGTCCCCGCCATCGGCTTTTTCGGCGGCGTGCATGGCTTAGAGCGCATCGGCACCCACGTGCTGCTGCATTTTCTCGAAGACCTGTTCGCACGCCTCGCCACCGACCTTGCCCTCAACTACCGCCTCGAACACCTGCGCCTGGTGTTCATGCCGCTGGTCAACCCCGGCGGCATGCTCGGCGCCACGCGCAGCAACCCGCGCGGCGTGGACCTGATGCGCAACGGCCAGGTCGACGCCGCATCCAAGGTGCCGTTCCTGATCGGCGGCCAGCGCCTGAGCCCGCTGCTGCCCTGGTACCGCGGTGCCGGCAACAGCGCCATGGAACCGGAAAGCGGCGCGCTATGCCGCCTGGTCGAAGACGAATTGCTCGGGCGCAAATTCGCCGTCGCGCTAGATTGCCACTCCGGCTTCGGCTTTCGCGACCGCATCTGGTTTCCCTATGCGCACACCAAAGCGCCGATCCACCACCTGCCCGAGATCCACGCGCTCACGGCACTGTTCGAGCAGCGCCACCCCGAACACAATTACGTGATCGAACCGCAGAGCCACCAGTATCTGGCGCACGGCGACCTGTGGGACCACCTCTACCGCAACTCGCTCGCGCAGCCAGGCAGCGTGTTCCTGCCCCTGACGCTGGAGATGGGCTCATGGCGCTGGGTCAGCAAATATCCGCGCCAGCTATTGTCAAAGCTCGGTTTGTTCAACCCCCTGCCCGCCGACCGGCGTGAACGCGTGCTGCGCCACCATTTGCCGTGGCTCGAATTCCTTATCCGCATGGGCAGCGACAGCGCCAAGTGGCTGCCGGCCGGCGCGGTGCGAGCGGCGCACGCGGACAGCGCATCCGCCCGCTGGTACCGGCAGGCTTGAGCCAGACCGCATGAACTGGGTCTTGCTGCGCGGCCTGATGCG
>JANOYK010000855.1:0-11060 GCA_031428855.1 Burkholderiales bacterium
GCCAAGGCCTATGTGGAACGCGAAAAACTGCGCGGCCAAACCCTGGTGGCAGTGGCCTGCGGTGCCAACATGAATTTTGACCGCCTGCGTTTTGTCGCCGAGCGTGCCGAAATCGGTGAGCGCCGCGAAGCGATTCTGGCGGTCACCATCCCCGAGCAGCACGGCTCGCTCAAGCAATTTTGCGAACTGATGGGCAACCGCAATGTCACCGAGTTCAACTATCGCATCGCCGATGCAAAAGCGGCGCACATTTTTGTCGGCCTTTCGGTGCAAGACCGCGCCGACGTGGCCAAGCTGATGAAGACGCTGGCGAAGAATGACTTCAACGCGCTTGACCTGACCGATGATGAATTGGCCAAGTCGCACCTGCGCCACATGGTTGGCGGCAGCTCGGCGCTGGCGCATGACGAACTGCTATACCGCTTTGAATTTCCCGAACGCCCCGGCGCGCTGATGAAGTTCCTCACCAGCATGCGCCCGGACTGGAACATCAGTCTGTTCCACTATCGCAATCACGGGGCCGACGTCGGGCGCGTGCTGGTTGGCATGCAGGTGCCGGGTAAAGAGATGGGCGCGTTCCGCAAATTTCTCGATGCGCTCGGCTACCGCTATTGGAACGAATCGCAGAACCCGGCCTATCGCATGTTTCTGGCGCAAGCAGCATGAAACTCCACTATCGCATCGTCAATGTGTTTGCCCGAAATGGTGAGCGGCTATCGGGCAACCCGCTGTGTGTTTTTGAGGATGGCAGCGGTTTGTCTGATGCAGACATGCAGGCGCTGGCCTTGCAGTTCAATTTGTCGGAGACCAGCTTCATTCTGCCGCCGTCAGGTAATGCGGCGGACGGGACTGGCGGGGCGGCGGCCACCGCGCAAGTGCGCATCTTCACGCCCGCGACGGAACTGCCGTTCGCCGGCCATCCCACACTCGGCACCGCGCATGTGGTGCGCGACTTGATGCAGGTGGGCGATAGCGTAACGCTGGCGATGCGCGCCGGGGTGATTCCGGTCAGCGCCACCGGCAACCGCTGGACGCTGCAAGCGAATGCGCCGGTGACGCGCACGTTTGATGCGGCACAAATGTCCGCACTCGCCGCCGCATTCGGCATCCACCCCGCTGACTTCGCCGCCGCGCCGCTTTGGGTCAACGCGGGCATGGAACAGTTGCTGGTGCCGCTCGCCTCGAAAGAGGCGGTGCACCGCGTATCACCGGGCGCGGGTCTCGCTGCGTTTGCCAATGCATCGGGAAAGGTCTCGGTCTATTGCTTCTCGCCGCTGACGGATGCTGAAATGCTGGTGCGCTTTTTCTTCACCAAAAACACCGGCAGCATCGCCGAAGACCCCGCCACCGGCTCAGCTTGTGCCAACCTGGGCGGTTATGCGCTGGCGGTCAACACGCCGTTGCCGCTCACGCGCGTGTTGCATCAAGGTCAATTTGTGGGACGGCCTTCGATGCTCACGCTTGACGTGGATGCCGCACACACGGTTCGCGTCAGCGGTGAAGTGATTGAACTTGGGCGCGGCTGCGTCGAGTTGTAGCCACTGCTGATTGGCGCGTCTAGTGATAACCCGATTCGCGCTGATGCCGGATGCGCAGAATCAACACGTCGTCATACACCGGTGAGTAGTCGTACAGCGCCAGATAGCCGGTCGCGCCATACGAGATCACCAGCTCACGCAAACCAGAATCAAGTGGGCGGCCAATTTTCGGGTGCCGCACCAGCGTTTCGATGGCGTGCGTCACGTCATCGACCATCCGTTCCGGGTGACCTGCGCCAGCTTGAATTAGAAACTCGACCAGCCGGAGCAGATCGCCGCGTGCCGCCGCTGCATACTCTACGCGCGCCATTTGACCGGCTTGACCTTTGGCGGCTTTTTGCCGGCAGCAATCGCGCGAACTTCGGCATGCACGTCCTCCATCCGGTAGACCAGACCGCTGGCCTGCACGTCACGCCGGGCTTTGATCGCTTCCTTGATGAAAGCTTGCTCCTGCTCGGATTGGGCGACCTGATTGCGGATGGCTTCCACCATGAAGGCGTGTTGCGTTTTGTCGTGCGATTTCGCGAGTGACGCAACGCGCTTCTTCAGGTCTTCCGGCAGTTTGATCGAGGTAGTAGCAGTCACGATGGCGCTCCAAACTCACAAGGTAACACCATCGTAACACTAAAACAGCATTGCGCTAAACGCTCCCAGACTTACCCCAAGGCTCATTTCCCCTGAAAGTTGGGCACCCGCTTTTCGGCAAACGCCTTGCGGCCCTCTTTGTAGTCGTCGCTGGCGAAGCAGGCTTCGACCAGTTTGCCCACACGTCCCGGGTCTTGCTCGGCTTGCGGTTTGCGCATTTCGATCAGCGCGCCCTTGGCTGCTTTGAGCGTGAGCGGGGCGTTTTCGCAGATCATTTTCACGTAGTCGGCCACCACTTTGTCGAAGTCGGCCACCGGCACCACTTGTTTGACCAGGCCAATGGTGAGCGCATCGGCCCCGCCAAAAATGCGTGCGCTGAAGAACAGGTCGGCGGTGTTGGCCGGACCCATCACTTCGTTGAAGCGCTTTAAACCCGAGAAGCCATAGCCCAGACCCAAGCGTCCGGCCGGCATGCGGAACTTGGCGTCGTCGGCGCAGATGCGCACGTCGCAGTTCATCACGATGCCCAAGCCGCCGCCCATGCAGACGCCGCGAATTTTGGCAACCACCGGCTTGGTGCAGGCGAGGATCGAGAGGTAGCCCGCTTCAGTGGCGTTGTTGTAAATCGCTGCGCCGTCGCCGCTGCGCTGGTTATCGAATTGCGAAATGTCGGCGCCCGAGACGAAGGCCTTTTCGCCAGCGCCTTGCAGCAGCACGACGCGAATGTCCGGGTCGGCATTGAACTCCTCGATGGCTTTGGGCAGTGAGAGCCACATATCGAGGTTGACGGCGTTGAATTTTTTCTGGTTGTCGAAAATGATGTGGCCGACATGGCCCTCTTTGTGCCAGCGCAGTTGACCGGGGGTGGGGGTGACAACGGCGGGTGCTTCAGTTGTTGCAGCAGTAGCAGTGCTCATGATTCAGATGACCTTTTTCTGTTTGAGGGAGGCGATTTGTTCGGCGGTGTAGCCGATGGAGGTGAGAACTTCGTGATTGTTTGCGCCCTGCTCGGGCAAGGTGTAGCTGACCGTGGCGGGCGTGCGTGAGAGTTTGACCGGCTGCGAGACGATGCGGATGTCGCCCAGTTTCGGGTGCTTCACGGTGGCGGCTGCGCCGAGGTGCTTGACCTGTTCGTCATCGAACACTTCTTTCATGTTGTAGATCGGCCCGCACGGCACACCGGCCGCGTTGAGTTTATCGACCCAATATTGCGTGGCGTTCTTGCCGAACTCTTTGTTCAATTCGGCATTGATGCGCGGACGATCCTTGTAGCGGCCGTCGTTCTTCTCGTAGCGCGGGTCATCGCGCAAGTCCGGCCGCTCGATGGCGTCGCACAGCGCGCGGTATTGCGCCGTGCCGGAGGCACCGATGTTGAAGTAACCATCATTCGATTTGAACGCGCCCATCGGCGTGCTGGTCGGGTGGTCGTTGCCGGCTTGGGGCGGAATCTCGCCGGTCATCAGATAGCGCGCGGCCTGGAAGTCGGCCATCGCGATCATCGCGTGTAGCAACGAGGACTGCTCCCACTGGCCCTGGCCCGAGGTTTCGCGTTCGAGCAAGGCGGTCATGATGCCGAGCGCGGCATAGAGGCCGGCCGACGAATCAGCCACCGCAATGCCGGCCCGCATCGGCCCCGCGCCCGGCTCACCGGTGATCGACATCATGCCGCCCATGCCCTGCGCGATCTGGTCGAAGCCGGGGCGCTTCACATAGGGGCCATCCTGTCCGAAGCCCGAGATGCTGGCAAGGACGATGCGCGGATTGACCGCGCGCAATTTTTCGTAATCGACACCGAGACGGTATTTCACATCGGGGCGGTAGTTTTCCACCACCACGTCGGCGTCTTTGACCAGACGCATGAACACTTCGCGCCCTTCGTCGGTTTTGAGGTTAAGCGTGATCGAGCGCTTGTTGCGATGCAGGTTCTGCATGTCGTAGCCATCGCGGTTGCCGGAGAGGCCATCGTTCGGGTCAACGCCGGGAGGCGATTCGACCTTGATGACATCGGCGCCGAAGTCGGCCAGCATGCGCACGCAGGTGGGGCCGGCGCGCACGCGTGACAGGTCGAGCACACGGAAGCGCTTGAGGGCGGTGGATTGGACGGTGTTGGTCATGGGTAACGATTCTGAAAAGGGCTAAAGAGAATGGGAGAGACGGGCGGGAGAGGCGGGTGGAAAACTCGGGCGGGGACAGCAGGGCGGAAACAGGCGCAACGCGGGGAACCGCGAATTATGGGGCGGCACGGCACAAATTGCGGGACGCTGCCCAATTATCGTGATGCAGCGCCATTTTGGCAATGTGCTGCCACAAGGCGCGGCAGCACCACCCTCGCGTATGCTGCGGCACGCCCAGACGTGGCGGCGCCGCTGGGATGTTGCAGCACCGCTGGGATGTTGCAGCACATTGGGTGAGCGTTAACCATCATTGGATCAATAAGGAACTTCAAATGAAATCATGGCTGATCGACGGCGGCTCGGGCGAGCTCGCTTGCACGGAAGTAGCGAACCCGGTGCCGGGCGCAGATGAACTGCTGGTGCGCATGCGCGTGGCCGGTTTGAACCGCGGCGAATTCATTCGCGGCCACGGCCTGCATCAGCCTGGTGTGATGAAACCGGCCGGGATGGAAGGCGCGGGCGACGTCATCAGTGTCGGCAGCGCGGTGAAGGGCTTCAAGGCCGGCGACGCCGTAATGGGCCGGCCGATGGGTGGCTTTGCCGAGATGGCGTTGTGGAAACCGGGCGAGACGATTCTCAAGCCAGCCGAGTTGACGTGGGAAGAAGCGGCCGGTGCGTCGCTCGCCTATTGGGTCGCTTACGACATGGTGGTGCGCTCGGCTACCGGCGCGGCAAACGACGATGCCGGCATGATCGGTGCGGGCGATTGGGTGTTGATTACCGGCGTCTCGTCTGGTGTCGGCGTGGCGAGCTTGCAGATCGCCAAGGCGCGCGGCGCGAAGGTGATCGGCACGTCCAGCTCACAGGCCAAGCTGGACCGTCTCGCCAAGCTCGGGCTCGATGTGGGCATCTGTGTGCGTGGCCCCGGCTTTCTCGATGCTGCACTCAAGGCAACCGATGGCAAAGGGGTCAAGCTGCTGGTCAATAACGTCGGCGGCGGTATCTTTGAAGACGGCATGAAGTCGCTCGCCTACAAGGGGCGTCTCGCCACCGTGGGTTATGTCGATGGCGTGCTCTCAGCAAAAATCGATTTGGAATTGCTGCACGCCAAGCGCTTGCGCGTGTTCGGTGTGTCCAATAAGATGCGTCCGCTCGAAGAGCGCGCCCAGACCGTGACCGAATTCGCCCGCGACATCGTGCCGTTGATGGCCAAGCGCACCATGGTGCCGCTGATCGACCGCGTGTTCGCGTTCGATCAGGTGCCGCAAGCGCGCGACTATATGGAGAGCAACGCGCAGGTCGGCAAGATTGTGGTCACCGTGGCGTAGCGGTTTCCGGATCGGCATACCTCAGCAGAAGAATGGCTGTGGCAGCCATTATCCTGCCTAGACTGTCTGCAACGCGCTCCCTGAGCGGCTCTCCTGGGATGCGGCTGCCGAAGCTGCGTGATTCAGGACATCACGGCCAGCGCATCGATGCTCAACAAGCGCGCCAATTCGCGGCACAATTTGTCGAGTGACGGCGAGCGCGTGCGTGCCAGACGCCAGTCAAACTTATTGGCGAAGGCAGGCTGGTCAACCGTTTCGCTATAGGCTGCGCCAGGCCGTGTCATGTGCCGCCGCAGCCAGCCTTTGGCGTCGCGAATCGCCTCTGCATCCGGCGGACACTGCGCATCAGCGGCAATGCTCCGGTAGCCACGAAGTGATTCAGCGGCAGCAACGAACCATGCCTCAAATTCGCTTTTGGCCAGCACCAAGGCGCAGTTCGTGCCAGCCGCCGCCTCGTCAATGCGGGGTTTATGCTGAGCCACTACATCAGCGATGCAATCGTCATCCGCATCGAGCAGCACCAAAACTGCACCTGCCGGGCCAGCCTTCAGTGCGGCGTAGCCAAGCATTTTTCTCATCTCGTCCTGCCTTCTCAAGAAACGGTCGCGCGGCGTGCGCAGCGGGCGCGGCAGGTCTATATCAAAGCGGCCGCTGTCTTGAACAATCCGGCGTAGCAAAACCGGCAGTGCCTCGACCTCTCCATCACCCTCGACCACACAAACCAGCGTGATCATGCAAACAGTTCCGTCTGCGACACCGGGTTCTCGAATAATTTCGGATCGGGTGCCAATTGGCCCTGGCGCAGCAGTTCACCCGCAGTCAGCAGGTTTTGCCGCAACGCTTCGCGCGCACTGTCATCAACTGCGCCAATTCTAGTTACCCCTTTTACATTGTCAACTGCCAGCAAATTACCCGCCTGCACTTCGTCGCGGTCGAGCATGTCGGCGCTATGGCTGGTCAGCAAAATCTGCACGTGGGCCGATGATTCGATCAGCGAATCGAGCAGCACTCGTGCCGCTGCGGGGTGCAACGCCGCTTCCGGCTCCTCAATCGCGACCAGTGAAACGCGCGCATCACGGTCACGCTGGAACACTGCCATGAGTACGCCCAAGGCGCGCAGGGTGCCGTCCGACATATTGCTGGACCAGAAATTCCAGGGATGCGCCTGCCCCTCGACGTCCTGGCGAAATTCCAGAGAGTGTTTGGGGCCGATGGCCTTGAACTTGAAGCCATGCACGCCCGGAGCGACACGGGTCAGATATTCCGAAACCCGCTGCAGACGGCCGTCACCGGTGCGCTCAATGCGTGCGATCACGCTTGCCAGATTGCCACCGTATTTTTCCAGAAGCATGCCTTCGTCCGGTTCCTGCAGGTCTCGTAACAAGTTCGGGTTGAGGTTGTAAAACCCCATCATCTTGAGAGCGTCGTATACCGCACGGAACTGCGGCAGCCCGGATGCGTTGACAAGGTACAGCCGGTCTTTGACCGCCGCCGGATGGGGGGTCACGCTGCAATGCGTGACGACACCGGACTCGACATTGAAATCGTGTGAAGTCCCATCGCCGCTAAAACGGCACTGCTCGCGCCGCACTTCGTAGCCGCCGTTGCGAAGAGCCTTGATCTCGAAAGCGTAATGCCCAGCAAGTTCGCCGAGAACAAAGTCTAGCCGGATGCCAATATGTGTGGGATGCCCGCCCGATCTACGCCGCACTTCAACGATGCCGCCACGGTGGCGAAACGCGTAATCGAGCGATTCGCGCAATGCGTCGCGCACAAAACACAAGGCATCAACAAAATTGCTTTTACCCGCACCGTTGGCCCCGACGAGAATCGAAAGCGGGGCGAGTTCCACCGCACATGTCTCGATGCTTTTGAAATGACGGAGTGTTACTTTTCGTATGAACACCGGACTCATGTTGTATTCACGCTCAATTGTTCCAACGTTCAATCGGACCGCGCCAGGTGCGCGCATCAAAGAATTGGGAGCGATTATGCGCTCGCGCGAATACGCTGCCGCCCGCAAGCACTCAATCCGCCGTAATCCCCGCCTGCTTGACGATGCGCTCCCACAGCACGTACTCGCGCGCGATCTTGTCGCCCAGTTCCTTCTGGGTTGAGGGAATCGCTTCCATGCCGTGTTCCTTGATCTGCGCGCGCACGGTGGGGTCACTGAGCGCCTTGACGATCTCGCGGTTCCAGCGCTCGGCCAGCTCGCGCGGCATCGCCACCGGCGCCACGAACGCGTACCAGTTGGTCACGTCATAACCGGCGAACGATTCGGCGATGGCCGGCACATCGGGCAGCGCCTCGGCGCGGCGCAGGCTGGTGACGGCGAGCGCGCGGATCTTGCCGGACTTGATCTGCGGCACCGCCGTGGGGGCAGAGGCAAACACCGACGGCACCTGATTGCCGAGCAGGTCGGCCATCGCCGGGCCGCCGCCCTTGTAGGGCACGTGGGTCAGATCAGTCTTGGCGATCGATTCGAGCAGCGCGCCCGACAGGTGCCCGGTGGAGCTGATGCCCGAGGTGCCGTAGGCAATCGCCGCGCCCTTGACGCGCCCGGCCTTGACGTAATCATCGAGCGTGCGCATCGGCTGCGCGCTGCCCACTACCAGCACGTTGGGGAATTGCACCGCCAGCGACAGCGGCACAAAATCCTTGCGCGGGTCGTAGCCGAGTTTTTTGGTGGTATGCGGCGACACCGTGAGCGCGCCGATGTTGGTCAGATGAATCAGGTAGCCATCCGGATTGGCGCGCGCGGTCTGCTCGGCCGCGATGTTGCCGCCTGCGCCAGGTTTGTTATCCACATTGACCGGCTGGCCCATTTGCTCGGCGAGTTTTTTGGCGACCAGGCGCGCGGTGATGTCGGTGCCGCCGCCGGGGGCGAAGCCGACGGACAGTGTGATGGGCTTGCTGGGGAAACCGGTTTGTGCCTGCACCGCCAGCGGCGGGTACGCCAACAGCAGCGGGATGGTCAGCAGAACGCGCCGTATAGAGGGGGCATGCATGATCGTGACTCCTGATGGAACTGCGCGAAAGTGGTCAATCGATTGCGTGCGGCGCATCGTGCAGCGATCATTGCGGCAGTGTGGCGGCCAAGTGTAAGGCTGCGCGCACCGGTGTGAACGCAGCCTTGGATGGCGTGGCCGTAAGCGCCACCGTAAGCGCCACCGTGAGCGCCGCCGCAGGTGTCACCGTGTGTGTGCCGGTGCGCGCGACCGTAAGCATCGCAGTCAGTGCGAACAGAGCGTTGGAGTCTGCGCCACAAAATTGGTTTCACTTTCATACGCATGCCCGAGCTGATACAAGCGCGCCTCGGCAAACGGCCGGCCGATCAACTGGAAGCCGCACGGCAAGCCATTGGTGGTGAAACCGGCCGGCACCGACAGCGCGGGCAGACCGAGCACATTGACGGGCCGCATCAGCCGCGTGATCTCGTTGAGGATGCGCATCATGTTGGCCCCGCCGGACACATCGACGTCGGACAGCTTGGGCACTTCAAACGACAGCACCGGCGCAAGCAGCGCGTCACACTTGGAGAACACGCTGGCACAGAACTCGCGCAGCATCAGCCCGCGCACGCGTTGCGCGTCGGCAAAGCCCTGCATCGTCACGCCGAGCGTCATCTGAATCCGCCCGCGCGTTTGCGGCGTGTAGTCGTCTGCGCGTTCGCGCATCCATTGGCCGTGAATCGCGATCACGTCGCCCCAGGTCAAGAGGAACCCGGCTGCGTTGACGGCATCAAGATCAGGCATCGGCACTTCGACGATTTCACAGCCGAGCTTGCGGTACACATCGAGCGCCGCCTGCATGCGTGCCGCCACGGCCGGTTCCATCGCCGCATCGAAATAGCCTTTGGGCATGCCGATGCGCAGGCCTTTGACCGGCTGTGTCAACTGCGCCATGTAATCGGGCACAGCATCAGGCACCGTGGAGGGATCGCGCGCATCGTGCCCGGCGATCACTGACAGCATCAGCGCGTTATCGGCTACCGTGCGCGTGAGCGGGCCGACCGTATCGAGCGATTGCGACAGCGGCATCGCGCCGGCGCGCGAGACTAAGCCAAACGTCGTTTTCATGCCGGTCACGCCGCAAATCGACGCAGGCAGGCGCACCGAGCCGCCGGTGTCGGAGCCGAGCGCACCGTAGACCATGCGCGCTGCGACCGAGACGCCTGCGCCGCTCGACGAGCCGCCGGTGAGGTAATCGGTGTTCCACGGATTTTTCGCGTCGCCCAAAAAGGCGTTTTGCCCGGTCGGGCCGTAGGCGAATTCGGTCATGTTGAGGGTGCCGATCTGCACCGCACCGGCGGCGTCGAGTTTTTCGAGCACGCTGGCGGTGACGGGTGCGACCCAATCTTTGCGAATCTTGCTGCCGCAGGTGGAGACGAGTCCGTTGCGGTAGTACATGTCCTTGTGGGCCAGCGGCACGCCGTGCAGCGGCCCGCGCAACTTGCCCTTGGCGATGTCGGCATCGCACGCGCGCGCGGTGGCGAGCGCGGTCTCTTCGTCAAAGCGCACAAACGCATTGACCTGCGGCTGCAAGGCGCGGGCAGCAGCGATGGCAGCTTGGGTCAACTCCACCGACGACACCGAGCGCTCGCGCAATGCGCGCGCCGCTTGGGTGAGCGTGACATGCAGCGGATGGCGAGCGGTAATGGCAGGTGGCGTGAAACCCTTGGTGGGAGCGGATTTGCGGGCGGTGGCAGGTTTTGTTCTGGCTGAATCATCCTTGCACGCTTCGCGCGCGGCGAACAGCGACAAGGTGTCGGCATCGAAGTCGAGCCGGGACGAGGCACGCGCCAAGTGGCCGTAAGCGGCCTTGACGCCAGCGGCAATTTCGCCAGCGCGCGTTTCAGTGACGGACCAGCCGAGCTGTTCGGCATGGCGCAGGATGTCGCTGGCATTGGGAGCAATTTTCATGTCGGATACGCCTCTTTAAAGACCTGCGGATTTTTCAATATCGGCCTGCGCCAAGCCCACCTTGCCACCGGCTGCGATGATTTCTTTCCAGGTGGTGGCATCGACCGGCACGCCGTCGATCAAGCGCTTGGCTTTGGAGATGCGCTCGGGTTCGCCCGCAATCAGCAGTTTCTCGGTCTGCGCATTAGCGGGCGACGCGGTGTGCCATGCCACATATTCTTCCATCTCGCGTGCCAGATTTTCACCCGTACCCATCTTGGCGGGATCAACCAGCACCGAGAACATGCCGTTCAACACACGGCGCTTGCCGTCGCCGCGTTCGTGTCCAGTGAGGCCGCCCGAGAGCGCGCCGCCGAGCAGCTCGCACACCAGCGCCAAGCCCGAGCCTTTGTGCTCACCGAACGGCAGAATCGCACCGAGCGGTTCCATCATCGAAAAGCGCGGGTCAGTGGTGGGGTTGCCCTGCGGGTCGATCAAGATGCCGGGCGGCAACTGCTCGCCCTTGTTGTAGGCCACGCGCGTCTTGCCCTGCGCGATGCGGCTGGTGGCGAAGTCGAGCACGATCGGGTCTTT
>JANOYK010000856.1:0-6672 GCA_031428855.1 Burkholderiales bacterium
GCCGCACCAGCGCGATCAGCTCCGTCACTTCGCTCGGGTTCAGGCCGGCCATGACTTCATCGAGCAGCACGATCTGCGGCTCGAGCGCCAGCGCGCGCGCCACCTCCAGCCTGCGCCGCTCCGACAAGGTCAACTCGCCCGCCTTGACGTGCGCACGCGCGCTCAAGCCGACTTCATCGAGCTTGGCGCGCGCCAGCGCTTCGGCATCGCGCAGCCTGGGGTGATGCAAAAACGCGCCGACCATCGCGTTCTCCAGCGCGGTCAGGCCGGTCAAGGGCTTGGCGATCTGAAACGTGCGTCCCAGGCCAAGCTTGGCGCGCTTGTCAGGGCGCAAGTGGTTGAGCAAGCGGCCGTCGAGGCGGATTTCACCGCTGCTCGGGGCCAGTTGCCCGGTGAGCAGATTGAACAGCGTGGTTTTGCCCGCGCCGTTAGGGCCGATGATGCTGACGATCTCGCCACGCTTCACATCGAACGACACGGCATCGACTGCGCGCAATCCGTGGAACTGCTTGCTGGCCGCCTGCACGCTCAGGAAGGCTTCAGCCATGCGGACGCTCCGTAGCTTGCACTGTCGCAGCGCTGGGGGCGTTGGCGGTAGTGGTAGTGGTAGCGGTGGTGGTGGCGGTGGTAGTTGTGGCGATGGCGGCTGTAGAGGATGCCCCACCGGCAGGTGCAATGGGCGCTTGTGGTGGCTCGTGTGCGTTGTCGGCCCCGTGCGCATTGTGCGCACCGCGCCAGCGCTGCCACGCGGTTTCGATCAAACCGGTGACACCGCGCCGCATGAACAATGCCGCCAGCAGCATCAGGCTGCCGAGGATCACCAGATGCAAGCCGGGCATGCCGCCGCCCAGCTCGGCGCGCAGCCAGCTCTCAGCCGGGATGATGAGGAACGCGCCCAGCACCGGCCCGCTGATGGTGCCGATGCCGCCAATCAGCGACAGCAGCGCAAACTTGAAACCGACATCGCTCAACGCAAACAGCGTGGGGGGATCGATGGTGCGCACGTACATCACAAACAGGCCGCCGCCGGTGGCGGTGAGCGCCGCGCTGATGGCAGTGCCGCGCAGCTTGCAGCCGGTCACATCAATGCCGGCTGCGCGCGCGGCGTCTTCGTCTTCACGCACTGCCAACAGGTAGTAGCCCAAGCGGCTGCGCCGGATCGCCAGCGCAATGCAGACGCAGGCTGTCATGAAGCCGAACATCAGCAGCGCATAACTTAAGGGATGGGCGAAGATCATGTTGCCAAGTGACGCGCGAAACGGAATCTGCAATCCACGCGGCCCGCCAGTCAGCACTTCGAGGTAGTTCGCCATCACAAAGCCGACTTCATTGAAGGCGAGGGTGGCGATGGCGAAGAACGAGCCTTTGAGGCGGAACGTCGGCCAGAAAATCAGCGGGCCCGCCAGCGCGCACAACAGCGCGCCGGGAATCAGGCCGAGCCACGGTGTGACGCCCCACAGCAGATACAGGCGCGCTGTCATGTAAGCACCGACGGCAAAGAACACGCCGTGGCCGAGCGAGAACTGGCCGCCGAAACCGGCGATGATGTTCCACGCCACTGCCAGCCCGGCAAACAGATAGGTGTAGACCAGAATGTTGAGCCAGAAGCGGTCGCCGGTCACCACCAGCAGCGGCAGCAGCGCCAGCGCGAGGCCGCCCGCCAGCAACAGCAGGGCGCGCCCGAATGACGGGATACCTTCGGCTGGCGGGTGCTCTGGGGTGTGGGCTGAGGTTTGGCCCGCAGTGTGACCTGCGGTGTGGCCCGGTGTGCCCGCGCTGTTGCCGTTGCTGTTGCTGTGGCCGTCGCTCAAGATTGCTCCCGGAAACCAATTTCCTCGGCACCGACCTGGCCGAACAGTCCGGTCGGCCGCACCACCAGCACCGCCAGAAAAATCAGGAACCAGATCGCTTGCTTGAGTTCCGGGTCAATGTAATAGCCGGCGAAGGCCTCGACGATGCCAACAATCATGCCGCCGAAATAAGCCCCGGCGACACTGCCGAGGCCGCCCAGCACCACCACCGCAAACGCAGCGAGGATGAAGTTGCCGCCGATACCGGGCGACAGCGTGTAGATTGGTGCCATCAGCGCGCCCGCCAGCCCTGCCAGCGCAGCGCCGATGCCGAAGGTGACCATGAAGGTGCGCTCGACATTGATGCCCATCAGGCGCGCGGCCTGGCGGTCTTGTGTGACCGCGCGGATCGACTTGCCGGTGAGGGTGCGGTGCAGGAAAAAATGCAGCAGCACCGCAATCAGCGTCACCGCCACCAGAATGATGAGCCGGGTCGCGGTGATGCGGATGTCGCCCAGCTCCAGCCCGAGCGCGCCCATCTTGGTCGGCACGCTATAGCCTTCGCCGCGGGTGATCGCCAGCACCACGTTCTGCAAAATCGTCAACAACGCGAAGGTGGCAAACATTTGCATCATCGATTCAGACTGCAGCGGTTCGATGATGAGACGCTGGACAATCAAGCCGAACAGGAACAGCGCCGGCACCACCAGCACTGCGCCCAGATAGGGTTCGAGGCCCAACTGCGAGTAGGCCAGGAACACACCGTACATGCCGAGCATCACCAACTCACCGTGGGCGAAGTTAACGACGCGGATGACGCCGAAGATGAGGTTAAGCCCGATGCTCACCAGCGCATAAATGCCGCCGAGCAAAATGCCCACCACCAGCACATGCAGCACGGCGCTCATGCCGGGCCGCGCGCGCTGGTGTGCTTAAACGGCATGCGTTCAACAGACATGTGCTTATTGCTTGCGCGGCACGTTTTTAAGCGTGATGCCCGCGTTGCGCGCCGCCACCGGAAACACCGTGACCTGCTTGCCCGACTGCCACTGAATCACGGTGGGGAAAGCGCGCGTGTTCTGAAACTTGTCATCGAACTTGACACCAAAGCCGGCTGGGTAGGAGCCAAACGGTTTGTCCATCGCCGCTGCCGCCGCGCGCACTTTGGCCGGTTCGGTGCCGCCAGCGGCCTGCACTGCGTCGAGCAGGATTTTCATGCCAGCATAGGCGGCAAAGCTTTGCGGTGCAATCGGTTCGCGGTTATAGGTCTTGCGATAGTTGGCGAGATACGTGCTGCCGCCACCGGCGTATTTTTCTGAAATATCCGGGCGCGGGTACGAGACCACGTGCAGGCCTTCGAGGTAATCGGCACCGAGCGCGTCGAGCGTTTCGAAGGTGTCACCGGTGCCGACCCACAGCATGGCCGGCGGCTTGTAGCCCTGCTCACGCGCGGTGCGCAGCATCAGGTTGCCGTCGATCACGTAGCCGACCTGCACCCACACGTCCGGATTGGCGCGCTTGGCGCGCAGCACCACATCGGTCAGATCGGCCGCGCGGAAATTGTGCGCGCCGGTGCCCAGCACCTTGATACCGCGCTTCTCGAAATCGGCCTTTTGCGCATCCACAATCGACTTGCCGTAGATCGAATCTTCATGCTCGATCCACACGGTCACGTCGCGCGGCTGCTTGCCCAGCGCGGGCGCGATCATCTCGGCAATTGCGCGCACACCGACATCGGCAAAGTTGACCGCGTAAGGCCCGGCGCGCACGAAGTTGGGCAGCTTGCGCTCAGTCAGCTCCACCGCGAGCGCATTGGTGTCCCACCACAGCTTGTCGTGGCGCTGGGCGGCGTCACTGCCGGCGTTGGCGATGGCCGACACATAGGTGCCGACAAAAATTTCCACTTTTTCACGGGTCGCAAGCTGATCCACCGCAGCGATGCCTTGTTGCGGGTTGGTGGCGTCGCCGCGCACCAGCTCGATCTTGCGGCCGAGCACACCACCTGCCGCATTGCGCTCGTCAATCGCGATCTGGTAGCCGCGTGCCAGCTCATCACCGTAGAGCGCCAGCGGGCCGCTGTAGGGATTGATGGCACCGATGCGCAGCGGCGTTTGGGCCAGGGCGGAGCCGGTCATGAGACTTGCCCCCAGGCTTACCCCCAGACTCGCCCCCAGCATCATGAGCGCGGCAAAAGTGGACTTCACACTGCTTGGGATCTTCATTGGAATGGCTCCTTGTCGTGAATCAATCGGCTGACAAACAAATGCTGCGTGGGGAAGAGGATGTGGTTCGGTGATGGGCCGGGCGCGTCAGGTCACCAGTTCAGCCTCGCGCGCTAGTGCCGCTGTGGCCTCAGCGGTGATGGCGCGTGGACGCGGCGCTTCCTCGCTGCGAGCGCTGTCTGCCTGCGCTTTGCCGAGAATGAAATCGGCAACACGCTCGGCGATTACCAGGGTGGAGGCATAGGTGTTGGCGGACGGGCTACTGGGCATGACCGAGGCATCGACCACGCGCAGGCCCTCAACGCCGCGCACCTTGAGTTCCTGATCGACCACGGCGGTGGGGTCGCTGTCCGGCCCCATGCGGCAGGTGCCAGCGTAGTGGTAGCAGCTTGACCCGTAGCGGCGCGCGAAATCGAGCAACTCGTCATCGCTCATCTGCGCGGCACCGGGCAGCACTTCGCTCTCGTAGTAAGGCGCAAGTTGCGGCGTGGCCAGAATGTTGCGCGCCGTGCGCAGCGCCGCCAAAAACACGCGCCGGTCTTCCTCGTGGGTCAGATAGTTGGGCTGGATCAAGGGCGCAGCGAGCGGATCGGCTGAGGTGATGCGCACATGGCCGGTGCTAAGCGGACGCATCTGCCAGGCACCGCTGGTCATGCCGGGGAAGGTGTCGAGCTTGCCGAGGAACCCTTCGCGGTAACTGGCGGGCGAGAAGATCACGGTGAAATCGGGTGAGGGCAGTTCTGCGCGCGATTTGCCAAAGGCGTACACCAGCGCCGCGCTCAACCCCAGAATGCTTGGGCGGCCCATGCCCCACTTGGCAATTTCTCCCAGCAGGCGCGGGCCGCTGGCAAAACTGTTGATGGTCTGCAACCCCTTGACCCGCGCCACGATGCGCGCGGTGTAGTGATCGGTCAGATTCTCGCCCACGCCAGCGAGCGCGTGGCGCACCGCGATGCCGCGGCTTTGCAGCAGGGCGGCCGGGCCGATGCCGGATAGTTGCAGCAGCTTGGGGGAGTTGAAGGTGCCGGCCGAAACAATCACTTCTTTGCGCGCGCGCACTTCACGCGGGGCGTTAGTTACACCACCGGGCAGATAACGCACGCCCACCGCGCGCTTGCCCTCGAACACGATGGCGCTGGCAGGCGCATCGGTGCGCACATCAACCAGGCCGCTCTTGAGCGCCGGATAAAGGAAGGCGCGCGCCGCACTGACGCGCCGGTGCTGGTGAATCACGCGCTGGTAGTAGCCGGTGCCGGCTTGGGTGGCGCCGTTGTAATCCGGGTTGCGCGCAAAGCCGAGGCCGGCCGCGCCGTCGATGAAGGCGTCGCACAACGGATGCCGCCAATCCGGATCGGTCACCGGCAATGCGCCATCGCGGCCACGGTAGTGTTCATCCGCTGCGCCGATGCGGCGCTCCAGGCGCTTGAAGTAAGGCAACAAATCGGCATAGCCCCAGCCCGGATTGCCCCGGCGCGCCCAGCCATCGTAGTCCTGTGCCTGACCGCGCACAAACACCATGCCGTTGATCGAACTCGACCCGCCCAGCACGCGGCCCTGTGTGGTTTCGATTCGCCGCCCGCCAGTCCACTCGCCCGGCTCGCTCTGAAAGCGCCAGGTGACCGCCGGGTCGTGCAGGGTTTTGACAAACCCTGCCGGGATATGAATGTAGCGGTTGGTATCGCGCGGGCCAGCTTCGAGCACGCACACTGTATTGCCAGCGGCTGACAGACGGTTGGCCAGCACCGAGCCGGCCGAGCCGCCACCCACGATCACATAGTCGAATTGATCTGCGCTCATATGCTGCTCCTCTACGCTGCCTGTTTTTGTTGCCCTGTTGATTGGTTGATTCTGTGTGTGCCGCTTTACTTACCTTTTACTGCCGGTAGCTGGCGTCGATCTTGTCGAGCTTGCGCATCAGCGCAGCGAACTCGACCTCGCCTTCGGCGGACGATTGCATGCCCTGAAAACTATCCAGATCAGCCGCCGAGCGGTCAGATACTTCAGTGGACAGCAGATTGAGCGTGCCTGCCGCTGCGGCATCAAGCTGCACCTGGCAGGCGCGCTCCAGGCGGTACAGGCGCAAGAAACACTCTGGGACAGTCTCGCCCACCGTCATCAGGCCGTGGTTGCGCAATATCAGCGCGCGGTGTGGCCCGAGCGATTTGACGATGCGCTCGCGCTCATCGAGATACAGCGATGCGCCTTCGTAGTCGTGATAGCCGATGCGCTTATGGAACACGGTACCGAACATCGACACCGGCAAGATGCCTTCTTTGATGGCGGCAATCGCCATGCCGGCGCGGGTGTGGGTGTGCATCACCACATGGTTGACGGCCGAGCGCGTCATGTGAATTGCCGAGTGGATCACGAAGCCGGCGTAGTTGATGCCGTGCTCACCGCCTGCGATCACCTTGCCGTCCACATCGATCTTGACCAGATTGGAGGCTGTCACCTCATCGTAGTTAAGGCCCCACGGGTTGATGAGGAAATGATTGTCGGAGCCGGGTACGCGCGCGGTCAGGTGGCCGTAAATTTGCTCGGTCCAGCCGTAGTAATCGACTAGCCGGTAAGCGGCAGCCAGTTGCACCCGCAGTTCCCATTCGGCTGGGCTGATCTGTGGTGTTGTCTTGGCCGCGGCAGATGTTTTTGCGGGCCGCTCG
>JANOYK010000857.1:0-5227 GCA_031428855.1 Burkholderiales bacterium
GCCCGCGCCCAGGTCTACCAGCTGCTGGTGCGTGCCCACCGCTTTGGCAATCGCATCGCGATGCACGTCAAAGATGGCCGCTTCGGTGCGGGTGACGTAATACTCGGGCAGTTCGCAGATCGCCTGAAACAGGCGGCAGCCGAGCGCGTCGTAAAAATACTTGGGGCTGATCGATGCAGCCGGGGCAAAGATGCCGGCCGCAATTTCGGCGGGCGTGTCGGGTTGCGCGTGACCGGCAAGGCGGTCAATGATGCGGAACGCGGGATGGCTGGCTTCAGTCGGGTTCAAGGGCGGCTCCGGAAACTGGGGGGGCGTGGACTTCCCCGCAGCAATTGTGCTTCGGAAATGGGTATCTGTCGAGCTTGCGCCGCTACTTACGCTGCCCGCCCATCCGCCGGATGCACTTGTGTGAAAGCGGGGTAAAAGCGGCGGGGCGAATTACGCCGCCTTCTTCTTCTCTTTAAACAGCGGCGCGAGGTAATGCCCGGTATAGCTGCCCTTGACGCGCGCCACTTCTTCCGGGCTGCCTTCGGCGATGATGCGTCCGCCGCCATCGCCGCCTTCCGGCCCCAGGTCAATCAGCCAGTCCGCCGTCTTAATCACGTCAAGGTTGTGCTCAATGATGACCACGGTGTTGCCGTTGTCACGCAACTGATTGAGCACGCGCAGCAGCAAATCGATGTCGGCAAAGTGCAGGCCGGTGGTCGGCTCATCGAGAATGTAAAGCGTGCGGCCGGTGTCGCGTTTGGACAGTTCGAGCGAGAGCTTGACGCGCTGCGCTTCGCCGCCCGAGAGCGTGGTGGCGCTCTGGCCGAGCGTGATGTAACCCAAGCCGACATCGAGCAGGGTGTGCAGCTTGCGCGCCACCACCGGCACTGCCTCGAAGAATTTGTGCGCGTCTTCGACTGTCATTTCCAGCACCTGGGTGATGTTCTTGCCCTTGTACTGCACGTCGAGGGTTTCGCGGTTGTAGCGCTTGCCGTGGCACACATCGCACGGCACATACACGTCCGGCAGAAAGTGCATCTCGACCTTGATGACGCCATCGCCCTGACACGATTCGCAGCGCCCGCCCTTGACGTTGAACGAGAAGCGCCCCGGCTCGTAGCCGCGCTCGCGGGATGACACGGTCTGCGCGAACAGCTCGCGGATCGGCGTGAACAGCCCGGTGTAAGTGGCCGGATTCGAACGCGGCGTGCGCCCAATCGGTGACTGATCAACCGCGATCACCTTGTCGAAATGCTCCAGCCCGTGGATTTCATCGTGTACCGCTGCGGCGGCGTGGGCACCGTACAGATGGTGCGCCACCTGGTTGTAGAGGGTGTCGTTAATCAGCGTCGATTTGCCTGAGCCGGACACGCCGGTGACGCAGGTCATCAGGCCCACCGGCAAATTGAGGGTGACGTTTTTGAGATTGTTGCCGCGCGCGCCTTCGACCGTCAGCATGCGCTTGGGGTCGGGCCGCGCGCGTTTTTTCGGGATGGCGATGCACTTGGCCCCCGACAAATATTGCCCGGTGAGCGATTTCGGATTGGCCTCGATTTCGTTGGGGATGCCTTGCGCCACGATCTCGCCGCCATGCACCCCGGCACCGGGGCCGAGGTCGAGCACATGGTCGGCGGCGCGGATCGCGTCTTCGTCATGCTCGACCACGATCACGGTGTTGCCGAGGTCGCGCAGATGGCGCAGGGTGCCGAGCAGGCGGTCGTTGTCGCGCTGGTGCAGGCCGATCGACGGCTCGTCGAGCACATACATCACGCCGGTCAAGCCCGAGCCGATTTGCGACGCCAGGCGGATGCGCTGCGCTTCGCCGCCCGAGAGGGTTTCGGCCGAGCGGTCGAGCGAGAGATAGTCGAGACCGACATCGTTGAGAAAGCGCATGCGGTTGCCGATTTCCTTGACGATGCGCTCGGCGATCTGTGCCTTGTGGCCGTCGAGTTTCAATTGCTCGAAAAAGCCCAGACCTTCCTTGAGCGACTTGCCCGACACCTTGTAAATCGTTTCACCGCCGACACGCACATTGCGCGCCTCTTCGCGCAAGCGCGAGCCTTCGCACGAGGGGCAGGTTTTGTGGCTGATGTACTTGGCCAGCTCCTCGCGCACCATCTGCGAGTCGGTTTCTTTGTGGCGCCGTTCCAGATTCGGGATCACGCCTTCAAACACATGCTCGCGCACGACAGTGCGGCCGCGCTCGTTGACGTATTGGAACGGGATGACCTCTTTGCCCGAGCCTTGCAGCACGATGTCTTGCGCAGCCTGCGGCAGTTTTTCAAACGGCTGTTCGAGATCGAATTTGTAAAACTCGGCCAGCGATTGCAGCATCTGGTAGTAGAACTGGTTGCGTCGATCCCAGCCCTTGACCGCGCCGCTGGCGAGGGATAAATGCGGAAAACCGACAATGCGCTTGGGGTCGAAGAACTGGATATTGCCCAAGCCGTCGCAGGCTTGGCACGCGCCCATCGGGTTGTTGAACGAGAACAGGCGCGGCTCCAGCTCGGCAATCGAGTAGCCGCACTGCTGGCAGGAAAACTTGGCCGAGAACAAATGCTCTTTGCCAGTGTCGATCTCCTGCGCAAGCGCGCGCCCCTCGGCCAGGCGCAGGCAGGTCTCGAACGACTCGGCCAGACGCTGCTTCATGTCCGGCACCACCTTGATACGGTCTACCACCACCGCAATCGAGTGCTTGTAATTTTTCTTCAGCTTCGGCACAGCGTCGATTTCAACCATCTCGCCGTCCACCCGCAGGCGCACAAAACCCTGCGCGCGCAACTCGTCCACCAGGTCCATGAACTCGCCCTTGCGCTCGTTCACCACCGGCGCAAGAATCGCCAGCTTGGTCTCGGCCGGCAGCGCCAGCACGTGATCGACCATTTGCGACACCGACTGCGCGTTGAGCGCGAGGTTGTGCTCGGGGCAATAGGGCGTGCCGACGCGCGCATAGAGCAGGCGCAGGTAATCGTGAATCTCGGTGACAGTGCCGACGGTCGAGCGCGGGTTGTGGCTGGTGGCTTTTTGCTCAATCGAAATCGCCGGAGACAAACCCTCGATCAAATCGACATCGGGCTTTTCCATCAACTGCAAAAACTGGCGCGCGTAGGCCGACAGCGACTCGACATAGCGGCGCTGGCCTTCGGCATACAGCGTGTCAAACGCGAGCGAGGACTTGCCCGAACCGGACAGGCCGGTGATGACGATCAGCTTGTCGCGCGGCAGATCGAGGCTGACGTTTTTGAGGTTGTGGGTGCGAGCGCCACGGATGCGGATGGTTTCGTTCATGTGGGGCGTTTTTTCAGGGTTGTTCCGGGTGCGGCAGAGCGAGGCAACCTGCTACTATAGCGGATTACTGTTTCACATCCTGCACCGCCGCATTTCCCGGTACTCCCCTGCCTCCCCACGCCATTCCGCGCCGCCCGGCCAGCCTTACGACACCGGACGGTTTTCCTGATTCGATCCTGCCGCCCGCCGTCAACACCCATGTCTCCACTGGAAATCCGCGCGGCGCTGTCGCTGGCTTCGATTTATGCGTTGCGCATGCTCGGGCTGTTTTTGATCCTGCCGGTGTTTGCGATTCATGCCCAAACCCTGCCCGGCTATGACATCGCGCTGGTCGGCTGGGTGCTCGGCATTTATGGCCTGACGCAAGGGCTGCTGCAAATCCCGTTCGGCATGGCATCGGACCGCTTCGGCCGCAAGCCCATCATCATCATTGGCCTGATCCTGTTCGCCATCGGCAGTTTTATTGCCGCCCTGCCGGGCGATATTTACACCGCCATGATTGGCCGCGCGATTCAGGGCGCGGGCGCGATTTCGGCAGCGGTATCGGCTTATTTATCTGATCTCACGCGCGAAGAACACCGCACCAAGGCAATGGCGATGATCGGCGGCTCGATTGGCCTCACCTTCGCTTTATCGCTGGTGGGCGCGCCGCTGCTGTATAGCGCCATCGGCATGCATGGCATTTTCAACCTGACTGGCGTGCTCGCACTGGGCGCGATTGCGGTGGTGATCTGGCTGGTGCCGCCGGCCAGCGCGGCCTTGCATGTGCCGGGGCCGGATGTGGTGCGCCCGCCGTTTTTGTCGGTCGTGACCAACCCTGAATTACTGCGCCTCAACCTCGGTATTTTCTCGCTCCATACGGTGCAGATGGCGATGTTTGTGGTGGTGCCGCTGGCGCTGGTGGAAACCGGCGGCCTTAAGGTCAGTGCGCACTGGCAGGTGTATCTGCCGGTGGTGCTGCTGTCGTTCGCGGTGATGATGCCGCCGATCATGTGGGGCGAAAAGCGCGGCAAGAGCCGCCTGGTGCTGTTGGGCGCCGTGGCCCTGATGGCGCTGGTGCAACTGGCCTTCATCGAGGGCGTGGGCCATTTCGCGTGGATCGTGCTGCTGCTGTTTGCGTTTTTCGTCTCGTTCAATATTCTGGAGGCGATGCTGCCGTCGCTGGTGTCGCGCGTGGCGCCGCCGGCGGCCAAGGGCGCGGCGCTCGGGGTTTACAACACCACCCAGGCGCTCGGCCTGTCGGCGGGCGGAGTGCTCGGTGGTATACTGGTCAAATACTCAGGTGTAGGGCCGGTCTTTGTTTTTGGTGCGGCGATGATGTTGCTCTGGTTCATCGCCGCTTTTTCGATGCGCGAACCGCAGTCCCGCAAAGTGGCGGCAAGCGCGAATTCTCATGAAGGAGAACTCAGTCATGGCGTCAATTAACAAGGTCATTCTGATCGGCAATCTGGGCAAAGACCCGGAAACCCGCTACACCCCGGATGGCGCAGCCATCACCAACATCACCCTGGCCACCACCGACACCTGGAAAGACAAGGCCACCGGCGAGAAAAAAGAAGCCACCGAGTGGCATCGCGTTGCCTTCTTCGGGCGGCTCGCCGAAATTGCCGGGCAGTATCTGAAAAAAGGCCGGCCGGTGTATATCGAAGGCCGGATCCGCACCCGCAAGTGGCAGGACAAGGAAGGCGTCGACCGCTACACCACCGAAATCATCGCCGATCAGATGCAGATGCTCGGCAGCCGCGAAGGCATGGGCGCACCCGGGCCCGAAGATGACGGCAGCAGCAGCAGCGCGCGTGCGCCGGCGGGTGCCGGCGGTGGCGCAGCAAGCACCCCGCGCGCGGCAGCACCGGCCAAAAAACCGGGCGGCGGCTTTGACGACATGGACGACGATATTCCGTTTTAAGCAGGCCGCTCAGACAAGCCATTCAAGCGGCCATTCAAGCCCGTC
>JANOYK010000858.1:0-2747 GCA_031428855.1 Burkholderiales bacterium
GAGGTGTGGCTCGACGCGAACGTTGGCGGCACGGTGAGCAGCAGCGGCGTGCTGATCGCCCACGGCGACATGACCAGCGGCTACACGCTCTATGTGAAAGACGGCCGCCTGGTGCATGACCTCAATGTCGGCGGCCATCACGCGGTGTTGACCTCAGCGGCGGCGCTTGCGCCGGGCCATCACACGCTCGGGGTCGTGGTGCAGCGCGGCCCCACGCGCCCGGCCAGCAGCGTGTTGCCGCCGGCAGCGGCGATCAAGATGGGGCCGATTCCAGGCGCGGCGAAAATCAGCCTGCTAATCGACGGTGCCGCCGTGCGCGAGGTGCGCGCCAGCATCGACGGCAAACCCGCCGAGTGCGCCGATGGCGTGCTGCCCGCCACGATGGGTTTTGCCACCCTGATCTCGTGGTCGGGCCTCGACATCGGGCGCGATCGCGGCAGCCCGGTGGGCGATTACGCCGCGCCGTTTGCCTTTACCGGGGTGTTGCGCCAAGTCACCGTCACACTCGAAGACAATCAGCAGCTTGACGGCGATGCGGTGGGACGCGCCGAACTGGCGCGGCAGTGAAGGCTTGCCGATGCGCAGTGAGCGCGCCGCGATTCGCGCTGCG
This sequence comes from Burkholderiales bacterium, assembly GCA_031428855.1. Lineage (GTDB taxonomy): Bacteria > Pseudomonadota > Gammaproteobacteria > Burkholderiales > JAEUOS01 > CANJDH01. Next base: position 611 of record JANOYK010000858.1, read on the forward strand.
GCACCTCTCCTGCCCGGTGCCGGCGTCCGCCCTCCGGCATCGGAATCCGGCGTCGGAATGGTGGCGGTTCCGCGCAAGCGGTGCGATACTGGCGCTACTTCCAACCCCTTCACCGGAGGCCGTCGTGTCTTACAAAACCATTGCGGTCTGGCTCGATCCGCAGCGCCGCGCGCCGGTCGACGCCGCCCTGGCGCTGGCCACCACGTTCGATGCCCACGTCACCGCGCTCAACCACGTCGATCTGCTGCGCGTGCCGTCTCCGGTGCGGGTGCACCTGGGTGAGCAGTTTGACCAAGCCTGGCGCGCGCGCGCCGAGGCCGCCGCACGCGCGGCCGCGGCTGCGTTCGAGGCGGCCGCGCACCGCGCCGGCCGCAGCAGCATCGAAGTGCGGCAACTGAGCGGCGACCTGGTGCAGGCGCTGGACCTGAGCGCGCGCTATGCCGATCTGGTGGTGATGGGGCAGGTCGATCCGTACACTGTGGAGAACGGGCGCGATGGCGATTTTCCGGATCAGGTGATCCTGACCTGCGGTCGCCCGGTGCTGCTGATTCCCTATGTGTTTGCCGATGGCGCCAGCCTGCCTGCGCAGGATGGCCACGCGCTGATCGCCTGGAGCGCCACGCGCGAATCGACGCGCGCCGTGATCGACGCGCTGCCGCTGTTGCAGCGCGCCCGCGAAGTCACCGTGATGACACTCAACGCGCGCCCCGCAGCGGAAGGCCACGGCGCACTGCCGGGGGCCGACATCGCCCTTTATCTGGCGCGCCACGGCGTCACCGTCAATGTGCGCAACGAAGAGAGCGCCGGGGTTGACGCCGGCGCGATGCTGCTCTCGCGGGTGGCCGATCTCAGCGCCGACCTGCTGGTGATGGGCGCCTACGGCCACTCACGCCTGCGTGAACTGGTACTCGGCGGCGTCACCCGCACCGTGCTGCGCGAAATGACGGTGCCGGTGCTGCTGTCGCACTAAGGGTTACGCTGCCGGGCCGGGCCGGCGGGCGGCCGGGCAGGCGCGGGTCAGGCGCGTGGCGTCTTGCGCGCACCCGCCCTGGCTGGCGCGCCCACCGTGCCGCTCGTATCGAGTGCAATCTCCAGCCCCACTCGCAAGCCTTCGATCACCACATTCGATTGAAAGGTACTGGAGCAGCGCAGAAACTCCAGCCAAAGCCACACCGCCAACAGCCGCTCCAGCAGCGGCTCTCAGGCCTTTGTCGCCTGCGACCCGCTCCCAGAGCCATTCTCCGGCATGCACAGCCGGTAAATCAGCGGCACAATAAATGCGGTCATCACGGTGGCAATCGTCAAGCCCCACACAATCGCGCCGGCCACCGGCTGCCATAGCAGCGATTCGCCGCCAATGCCAAAGGCGAGCGACGCCAGGCCGCCGATGGTGGTGGTGCTGGTAATCAAGATCGGCACGATGCGCCGCCGCGCGGCATACACCGCTGCGTGCAGCACGCTCATGCCGCGCGCGCGGCGTTCGTTGGCGGCGTCGATCAACACGATCGCCGAGTTGACCGCGATGCCGGTCAGCGCAATCACGCCATAGAGGGTGTAGAGCGACATCGGGTTGCGTGAAATCAGCAAGCCGAATGCGACGCCGGTGAACGCCATCGGCACCGAAATCAATATCATCATCGGCTGAAAGTAGCTGCGAAACTGCGCTGCCAGAATCATGTAGATCAATCCGAGGCCGAGCAAAAATAGCAGCTTCATCGCATCGAGCGCTTCGTCGAGGTCATCGAGTTCGCCGGAGAAATCGAGGTCGGCATTGGGGTGCTGCAAGCGGATTTTTTGCCACTCGGCTTTGAGAATGCCGTTGGCTTTGCCAGTGTCGGTGAGGGTCTTGTCGAGGTCGCCGGTGACGGTGACCGAGCGCTTCAAGCCGTAGTGCTTGATGATGCCGCGGCTGGTGCGGGTCTCGATCTGCACCAGCTGGCGCAATGGCACGCTGCCGCCGCCGGGCAGGGCGATCGGGTCATCGAGAATCGCGGCGATGTCGGTCTCTGCATCACGCCGCGCCAGCCGCGCGCGCACCACGGCAGCGAACGGCGCGCGGATCACGCACTTGGCGAGATTGCGCTCGGCACTGGCCAGTTGCGCTTCGTTGAGCTTGACATCGGCGCGCTGCACCGCA
>JANOYK010000859.1:0-4464 GCA_031428855.1 Burkholderiales bacterium
GACCACCTCGCTGATTGAATACCCCACCGATTTTCCGGTCAAGGTGATGGGCAAGACGCAAGCCGGATTTGCGCAATCGATTCTCGCAGTGGTGAAGCGCCACGCGCCCGATTTTGACGAAGCCACCATCGGCATGCGTCCCTCGCGCGAGGGCAAATACCTGAGCCTCACGTTTGAGATCCGCGCCACCTCGCGCGAGCAGCTCGACGCGCTCTACACCGAACTGTCGGAGCATCCGATGGTGAGCATGGCGCTGTGATGCAGGCTGCCAGCCCTGCGCTGCGCGTTGCAGCCACCGGACGCGCTACCGCGTGCGCCGCCGGGCGCGCTGCAGGTCGTGCCGGTGTACCCGGCAGCGGGCACACCACCGGGCACACCCCGGGCCATGCCTCTGCAACCCTTGGTGCGGGCGGATCTACGGACATCATCGCGCCGCAACCCTTGGTGGTCAAGCATCTTGGCGTGACACCCTATCTGGAAACCTTCGCCGCCATGCGCGCCTTCACCGCCGCGCGCGATGCCAACACTGCGGATGAAATCTGGCTTACCGAACATTTACCGGTCTACACCCAGGGCCTCGCGGGCAAGCGCGAACACCTGCTCGACACCGGCACCATCGCGCTGGTGCAGACCGACCGCGGCGGACAGGTGACCTATCACGGGCCGGGGCAGGTGATTGCGTACGTGCTGCTTGATCTGACGCGGCGCAACCTTAAGGTGCGTGAGCTGGTGCGCCTGATTGAAGACGCGGTGATCGCCACATTGAACCAGTGTGGTGTTGACGGGCAGCGGCGCAGCGGCATGCCCGGTGTCTACGTAGACAACGCCAAGATCGCCGCGCTCGGCCTGAAGCTGAAGCAGGGCCGCAGTTATCACGGCGTCAGTCTCAATGTTGATCCTGATTTGCAGCCCTTCGCCGGCATTCATCCGTGCGGTTACCCCGGTCTGCGCGTGACCAGCCTGGCGGCGCTCGGCGCGGCGCTGTCATCTGCGCAGGTGAGTGAGCTGCTGGCGCTCCAACTTGCCGTCTGTATCGGCGCACTGCCGGCGCCGCCGCTTGCGCCGGTGCGGCTCCCATGAATTTCTGAGCCGCGCCCCATCATGCCGGTCATCCTTGGGATCGCGTCGTCCCACGACGCCTCCGCCTGCCTCTACCGCGATGGCACGCTGCTCGCCGCCATTTCGGAAGAGCGCATCTCGCGCCTGAAATGCGATGGTGGCCATTTGCCCAATCTGGCGATTGACGCCTGCCTCAAGATGGCAGGCCTCGCGCGCGGCGATATCGATCACATCGCCACCAACTATGGCCATTTCCCGGAGCGCTATCTCAAGCGCGCCAGCCTGGCGAAAAATATTGAACGCAGCCTGTCGCGGCTGTGGAAAGACCTGTCCGGCACCGGAAGTGAGACCCAAGTCTCGGCCAATTCGATTCTCAAGCAGTTGCGCGATGATGCGGCGCTCCGCGGCCGGCGCTTTGAAGATTTTTTTCGCACCAAACAATTTTTGGCAGGCGAGGGGTTCCGGGCCGGCACCCAAGTGCATTTTCACGACCATCATGCCACCCACGCCGCAGCTGCCGCGTTTTACAGCGGGTTCACGGAAGCCGCGGTCATCACGATGGACGGCGAGGGCGACCTCGACATGCATCACGGCTCTTACGTCTTCAAAAACGGCGGCATCGGGCGCAAGCATGTGTCCGACACCATGGGCTGCTCACCCGGCTATTTCTACATGGCGATCACCGAGCTGCTGGGCTTTCGGCCATTGCGGCACGAAGGCAAGGTGCTGGGCCTGGCGGCATTCGGCGACGCGTCAAAACTGGCCGCGCCGTTTCGGCGCGCCATGCGTTTGTCGGCCGATGGCCACGGATTCGATTCCGATTTCGCCGGGCAGGAGCGTGCTTACGACAAGCGCGAGGCCTTCCTGCGCGAGACCATCGCCGGCCACAAGCGCGAAGATGTGGCAGCCGCTGCGCAGCAGGTGTTTGAACAAGCCATCGTCGCGCTGGTGCGCAATTTCATGCGCGAGACCGGGCAGAGAAAATTGGCCGTCAACGGCGGCGTGTTTGCCAACGTCAAACTCAACCAGCGCATTGCCGCCCTGCCTGAGGTCGAGCATCTGTTCGTGTTTCCCGGGATGTCTGACACCGGCAACAGCGTTGGCGCAGCGTTGCTGGTGCAGGAGCAGTTGCAGCCTGGTTTCATCAAGAACGGTGTTCACCAGATTGACAGCGTGTACTGGGGGCCGGATCCGTCGCGTAACGAGATCAAGGCCGAGCTGGAGCGGCGCGGCCTGCGCTATGAAGAAGCCGGGATTGATGCCGTGACGGACAAAGCCGCGCAGGCGATGCACGCAGGCCAGGTCGTGGGCTGGTTTCAGGGGGCGATGGAATTTGGCCCGCGCGCGCTCGGCAACCGCTCGATGGTGGCCGCGCCCACCGACCGCTCGATCAACGACTGGTTTAACCAGCGCCTGGAGCGCAGCGAGTTCATGCCGTTCGCGCCATCCGCCTTGGCGGAGTACGCCGATGAGGTGTTTGAAAACGTCGAGCCGGGCCGCCACGCGGCCGAGTTCATGACCATCACCTATGACGTGAAAAAACAGTGGCAGCCCAAAATTCCGGCGGTGGTGCATGTCGATGGCACCGCGCGGCCGCAGCTGGTGCGCCGCGACCGCAACTTCAAATACTGGAACCTGATCGAACGCTACCGTCAGTTGTCCGGCATTCCGCTGATCCTCAACACCAGCTTTAATGTGCATGAAGAGCCGATTGTGTGCGGCGCGCATGAGGCGGTGCAGGCGCTGGTAGACAAGCGGATTGACCATCTGGCGATTGGTGATTTTTGGGTGCCGGGCGCGGGGCTGCCCTGATGGCACAAAAAGTCTGGTTACGCTGCAAAGAGGCGCTCGATCGCAAGCTCGACCCGGCGCTGGTGCGCGTGGTGTTCGATGTGGGTGCGCGTGACTGCACCGAGAGCGCCGGGTTCGCAAGCGCCTACCCCGGCGCCACGGTGTTTGCGTTTGAATGCAATCCCGCCATGCTGCCCCAATGCCGCGCGGCGGCTGCCGCTGAAGCGCGGATTGTGCTCACCGAAAAAGCGGCGTCTGACCAGAGCGGCCGGCTGGCGTTTTTCCCGATCAATCAGGCGCTGACCGGGACCGGCATTGCGGCGGGCAATCCGGGCGCGTCCTCGCTGTTCCAGGCCACCGGAGCCTACCCGGAGGAGCGCTACGTGCAGGATCGGGTGGAAGTTGACGCGATCCGTCTTGATGAATTTTGCGCGGCGCACAGTGTGGCTGATATTGATGTGTTGTGGATGGATGTGCAAGGCGCGGAGCTGTTGGTGCTGCGGGGGCTGGGCGGATTGCTCGCGCGCGTCAAATTTATTCATTTGGAAGCGGAGTTCTTCGAGATCTACCGTGGCCAAGCGCTGTTTCCCGAGATTGACGCGCTGCTGCGCGCGGCCGGCTTCACGCTGGCCGGCTTCACGTCCTATTCGCAGTATGCGGCCGATGCTTTTTATGCCGGCGCAGACAGCGGCTACGACATCAGCGCGGCGCGCGCCGCGCTGCCCTACCTTGGCCGCAATCTTGCAAAATACCGGCGGCATTGTTTGAAGCGCACACTGCGGCGCTGGCTCGGTCTGAACCAATGGCCGGACGCCGTGCCGGCCAACACAGGATACTGACATGGCACTGATTCAAGGCGAAAAACTCAGAGGCGAATCGAAGATTCGCCGGATTCCGGTCAAGGTGATTGGGCCGGCCGGGCTGGATGCGGGGACGCACACCGGCGGGTCTCGCGCCGCCATCACGCCGGCTGATACCGCAGGCACCGCGATGCCGGGGGCAACTGGCACGGCCCCGCTGAAAAAACCAGACTGGATCCGCGTCAAAGCCGGCTCGCCCTCGACCCGCTTCGGCGAGATCAAACAGATTTTGCGCGAGCACAAGCTGCACACCGTGTGCGAAGAAGCGTCGTGCCCCAACATCGGCGAATGCTTCGGCAAGGGCACGGCGACCTTCATGGTGATGGGCGACATCTGCACCCGGCGCTGCCCGTTTTGCGATGTCGGGCATGGCCGGCCCAATCCGCTCGATGCGGATGAGCCGCTCAATCTGGCCAAGACCATCGCCGCGCTCAAACTCCAATATGTGGTCATCACCTCGGTGGACCGCGACGACTTGAAAGACGGCGGCGCACAGCACTTTGTCGACTGCATCCGCGCGGTGCGGGCGTATTCACCGGCGACACGCATCGAAATCCTCACCCCGGATTTTCGCGGCCGTCTGGATCGCGCGCTCGGCATTCTCACCGCCGCGCCGCCGGATGTGATGAACCACAACCTCGAATCGGTGCCGCGCCTGTACAAAGAGGCGCGCCCCGGTTCGGACTATCACCACTCGCTCAAACTGCTCAAGGATTTCAAGGCGGCGCATCCGCAGGTGCCGACCAAGTCCGGC
>JANOYK010000860.1:0-4164 GCA_031428855.1 Burkholderiales bacterium
CCAGGCGGTGTGATGCTGAAATTTGTTGATGTCGATCACGCGGCCTTGCCATGCGAGATTTTTTTCGGCGAGGCACAGACGCACCTTGCGTGAGGCGCTGGAGTTCCAGGCGTGATAGAGCACCAGATCGGGTTGTTTGGCGGTCAAGGTGGAGTCCTTTTTGATGGGGTGGTGATGCTGGCGGCAGCGTTACAGTGGAATCGCCACAGTACGCGATTGTCGTACAGCGGCGCTATATTCATTTGGTCTTCCTGGGAAGCGCGCACCATGATCGAACAACTCGCCGCCAACGCCGAGCGCACGCAGATTATTCACTTCGGCATGCGGCATGCGCAGCAGGGCATCATGCATGTGGTGGGGCCGGAGCTGGGCCTGGCGCAGCCGGGCATGCTGATCCCGGGGGCTGACTCACCTACGACCACCTATGGCGCGTTTGTCAGCCGAAGCGGCTGAACCGGTGGGCAGCACGCCAGCGCAGACCACGCAATATCTGGCCGACGAAGCCGGCCAGTACGCACGCCTTGTGAAGCAACTGGGCTTGCAGGCTGATTGAGAAGTTGCCTGGAGAGCTGCTCCAGAAGCGGTTCTTGGCGGCGTGCGGCTGAAGAGGCGCAGCCAGCGCAGCTCCTGGCGCGGCTGATTGCCCTGGTTCAGCGCACGGAAAACCGATACGTGATGACTCCGCTGTAACGCTCGCCCGGATTGAGCACTGCGGACGGGAAACCCGGTTGATTGGGCGTATCGGGAAACTTGCCGGGTTCCAGGCATAAGCCCGCGCGGCAGTGATAGACCTTGCCGTTCTTGCCGACATCACGCGGTGCTTCGCCCGTGAAGTTGTTGCCGCTGAAAAACACCAGGCCCGGCTCGGTGCTCAGCACCTGCATCTCGCGCCCGGTGGCCGGGCAGTAAAGCGCCGCCGCCAAGCCATATTCGCCTGCGGCCTTGTTGACCACCCAGTTGAAGTCGTAGCCGCGGGTGGACGGATGCATCAGATACCGATCGTTGATGCGCGCGCCGATGCGCGTGGGCTGGCGGAAGTCAAGCGCTGTGCCGGCCACCGGTTTGAGTTCGCCCGTGGTGATGAGGTTCTCGTCGCTCGGGGTGAAGCTGTCGGCCGGAATCGTGAGCCGGTGTTCGCCCATCGCCGCTTCGTCTGCCTGCGCATGTCCCGCCAGATTGAAGTAACCGTGCGAGGTGAAGTTGACAATCGTCGGCGCATCGGTAGTGGCCTCGTAACGGATGTCGAGCGCGTTGTCGTCTGTCACCTGATAGACGATGCGCGAACGCACGTGACCGGGATAGCCCTGATCGCCGTCGGGGTAGTCGAGTGTGAGTTCACAGGTGGCAGCGTTGATCTGCTTTACAGCGAACACACGGAAGCGCGACCCCTGGGCACCGCCGTGCAGTGAGTTGACGCCGCTGTTGATGCTGAGCTGATGCTGCTTGCCATTGAGCGTGAAGCGCCCGCTGCCGACGCGCCCGGCATAGCGGCCGATGAAGGCACCCATGCTGGTCTGGCCGGTGAGCACCGAGGCGATGCTGTCGTAACCGAGCGCCACGTCGTCCATCACGCCGTCGCGGTCCGGCACGATGATCTGCAAAATCTTCGCACCCAGGTTGGTGAACTTGACCACCATGCCGCGCGAGTTGGCGAGGGTGAACAGATCAGTCTGCGCGCCGTCAACGATGGATTGAAAACGTTCGCGTTGCAGCAGAATTGGAGGCATCGGTGTCATATCAGCGTGAAGGGCGCGGGGAGTCAAGGCAAGGCAAGGAGTCAAGGCGGGCAGGCGCGGCGGCAGTTGCCCGGTTTCTGCCCGATTGGGTTCATTGTAATGAGCGAGGCAACGGTAAACTGCGGGCATGACAATCAAGTTCAATGCTGCTCAACGCGGCCCGCTGCACGACGTGCGCGTGGTCGATTTGTCGCGCCTGGTGGCCGGCAACATGCTCACCGCCTACCTCGCCGATTTTGGTGCCGACGTCATCAAGGTCGAGCGCGATGACCCGCCGGGCCAACCGGGCAAGGGCGGCGATGATCTGCGCCACTGGCGCGAAGCCGGGCAGCAGATTTACTGGAAGGTTTACGGGCGCAACAAACGCTCGCTGGTGCTTGACATCAAATCGGACGAGGGTCTCGCGCAGTTAAAAAAACTGTTGCGCCACTCGCAGATATTGGTCGAGAACTTTGTGCCCGGCGGGCTGGAAAAAATGGGCCTCGCGCCCGCCACGCTGCACCAACTCAACCCGGCCCTCGTCATCGTGCGCATCTCGGGCTGGGGCCAGACCGGCCCCTACAGCCACAAGCCGGGCTTTGGCACGTTGGTTGAAGCGATGTCGGGCTTTGCTTATCTCAACGGCTTTCCCGACAAGCCGCCAGCTCTGCCGCCGCTGGCGATGGCCGACATGATTGCCGGCGTGTACGGTGCCGCCGGCGTGCTCACCGCGCTGCGCGTGGCCGAGCGTGAGGGCTGCGGGCAGGTGATCGACCTGTCGTTGTTCGAGCCGATTTTTTCCTTCATCGCCTCCGAAGCGGCCAAGACCATGCTCAATGGCGAAGCCACCATGCGCGCCGGCAATCAATCCACCCACGCCGCGCCGCGCAATGTGTATCAGTGCAGCGATGGCGGCTATGTGGCGCTGTCGGGTTCGATGCAGTCAATGGCGATGAAAATTTTCGACAGCATTGGCAAACCGGAACTGAAGACCGATGCGCGCTTTGCCAACAACGAAGAGCGCGTCGCCAACCGCGCAGCGCTCGACGCCATCATCGGCGGCTTCATCGGTGCGCGCAGCACGGCCGGCAACCTCGCGCTGTTCGAGGCAGCGGGCGTGACGGTAGGCCCGGTGTGCTCAATGAAAGACCTGCTCGGCCATCCGTACACGATAGGGCGCGAAGTGATCGTCGAAGTAGAAGACGCCGACATGGGCAGTCTGCCGATGCACAACGTGGTGCCGCGTCTCTCCATCAGCCCCGGCACCTTCCGCCGCGCTGCGCCCAAACTGGGCGAACATACTGGCGAAATTCTTGCGGAATTGGCGCGACTGCCTTGACTTCACACAGCACCGGCCTCGTTGCCTGACCGCTCTATCCCGCGCCGATTCGATCCCATCCCTGTCCTCCAAACCACACCATGCGCCACACCCACACCACCCAACCGACCCCGATCTGGCGCTCAATCATGTTCGTGCCGGCCGTCTCCGGGCGCTTTGTCGAGAGTGCCTTCAAGGTGCCGGCCGACCTGCTGCAGATTGACCTTGAAGACAGCGTCGGACCGTTGCAAAAAGAGGAAGCGCGCACCCGCGTGGGTGCCATCGCCGACCGCTTCGCTGCGGCTGGCCGCGATGTGAGCGTGCGCGTCAACCGTCCGTGGCGCATGCTGGTGCGCGACCTTGAAGCCACGGTGCGCAAATCGGTGCTGGCCATCGCTTTGCCCAAGGTGCCCGATGCGTCCTTCGTGCAGTCGGTAGCCGAGGTGCTGGCCGAACTGGAGCGCGAACAGGGCCTCTGCGTTGGCCACACCCGCATCATCACCATGGTCGAAGACGCCGAGGGCGTGACCAACATGAACGCGATTGCCGCTGCGCATACGCGCGTGGCCGGGCAGATCGTCGGCGCGGAAGACTTGGCGGTGTCGATGCAGATGGCGGTTGATGACGACAGTCTGTATCTGCCCAACGTGATGAATGTGGCGGCATGCCGCCGTGCCGGCATCATGCCGGTGGGTTTCATCGGCACGGTGGCCGAGTTCAAGGATCAGGACGCGTTTCGCGCGCGCATCCGCCGCGCCCGCAAGCTTGGGTTTGAGAGCGCGTTTTGCGTCCACCCCACGCAAGTGGGCATCATCAATCAAGAATTCGCGCCCTCGGCTGCCGAGGTGGAATTTGCGCAAGGACTGGTGGCGCAATTTGACATCGAAGTGGCGGGTGGGCGCGCGGCATTTACCTATCGCGGCCGCATGGTCGATCTGCCGGTGGTCGATCAGTCGCGCCAGGTGCTGGCGCGGCATGCGGCGATCATGGCGCGCACTGGAAAAAATTGAGCGTTGCGGTGCCCGCCGCAAAAAACACCCCGCGAGCCGCAATCCACCCGCGACCTGCCTGCAATCCGCGTTTCACCCAATCCATACCCATCCATGCGTTACAACGGCGCAACCAACACAC
>JANOYK010000861.1:0-2337 GCA_031428855.1 Burkholderiales bacterium
GGCTGATGGTGTCGAAGCGCGGCTGCGCATCAGGACGCAGCGCCCCTCTTGCAAGGACAAGGCTTCGCGGGTCAGCCCGGACGCCCTGGCAATTTCACGCATGCCGCGCGCACGGGCGATGTCGCCCAGGATGGCGGCCAACAACGCCGGATCGTTCGCTTCCAGAATGTCTCAGACACGCGGCGACTGCCGCATCGCGGTCGAGAGTCGGCGCCGCGTCGAACTGAAGGCAGGGATTTGATCGAGGGCATCGGTGCAATGAGAGTTGACTGCTTGCATCGAGTCAACGAAAGAGGAATGCTTGATGAGGCATCTCTGAGAGGCGCTCCCACCATGGGTTATGGCGGCCTGTTCTCCGGGAGCCGCTCTCACCAACGGTTTGGGGCCAGGCCCTGAGCGCGACGTCAAACCACCGCACCGCCAGCCGCCGGCCTCAGTGCGATCTGCGGCGCGCGCGTGAGGCCGCTTTCTGCCATGGATCAATCACCGCCACACCGGTGGGTTCAAAGTCGGCCACGTTGCGTGTGACCACCGTCATGCCATGCACCAGCGCAGTGGCGGCGATCATGGCGTCGCGGTCAGAGCGCGGGTCGGGCACGTGCAGCGCCGCGCATCGTTGCGCCACCGCCGTGTCCACCGCAAGGATGCGTCCGGCAAACGCAGGGAGCACGGCGTAGTCGAACCAGGAGCGCAATACTGCGGCCTGCGCGGGGTCGCGCCGCGCCACTCTGAGAATGCCGGTTTCAAGTTCGAGAATGGTGATGACCGAGACGAACTGGCTGCCGGCGGGAATGCCTGCCTCCCAAGCCTTTACGTGCTTGTCCACCTGACCGCTTTTTGACTTGCGCAGTTCCGATACGACATTGGTGTCGAGAAGGAACATCAAGAAAAATCCGCCGGGCGGTAGAGCGCGCCTTTCAGGCGCGGCGCCTCGAACTTGATCTTTGCCGCTTGCGGATGCGCCAGCAAATCCCCAATGCTCTGTTGGCTGCCCGTAATTTTCTGATACTGCTCCATCGTCAGCAGAACATGCGCCGGACGGCCGCGGTCTGTGATGAAGACCGGGCCGCGAGTGGCTGCGCGTTTTGCGCCACTGGCGTCCTGATTGAATTCGCGGCTGGAGAGAGTGGTAATTGACATGTTGATTTGAAGAGGGCGTAGTAATGTAGATATATTACTACAATTGCCTCACACGGTTGCGCATTGCTGCGGTCACGTTACGCATGTGACTTTGCGTCAGCCGCCGCCAAACACGCCGGGCCCGCCTTGCAATGTCAGGCCCAGCGCGCGCGTCACCTTCAATATCGTGGCAAAGCTCGGGTTGCCTTCGCTTGATAGCGCGGTATACAGCCCGTCGCGCAAAATGCCCGTATCGCGCGCCAGTTGCGTCATGCCGAGTGCGCGGGCTTTTCGCCGCCAGGGCGCAGATCGCGTCGGTGTCGAAATTGAACTTGCGAGCGAAGGCGTCGCGCGCGCGGTAGAGTTCATCGAGGATCGGATCGAACAGCGGCTCGAACTTCGGTTCAGACGGTTTGGCGCGCGGTTTCATGGTTCGTCTCCCGGCAATTGGCCGGGTGTACCCGTTACGCAGCAACGCGTTTTCGCGCCGGGCGGCCGGGCATTGAGGCCGCAGGCTCCACTCCCTCAACCAAACGCCGCGACACATACTTGTGCAAAACGCTGGCCATCAGCGTTTGATACGGCAAGCCTTCCTCCGCCGCGCGCGCCTGCAAGCCTTCCAGGTCCATCGCCGAAATGCGGATGTTCACACGCCGGCTCTTGCTCAGCGTCGCCGCCGCCATGTCACGGTAGCGTTCGTTCAGCTTCTTTTGATTCTTGACCGGGCGCCATTCGCCTTTTTCAAAGGAGGCGAGGATGCCGTCCTCATAAGATTGATCGCCAGTCATGATTCACTCCCCGAGAAATTGTTTGGTGGCCTTGCGGCTTGGCATGATGGTTTTGAGAAAGACTTCATCGTCCGTTTCCACAAACGGCACCAGGTGTGCGTAGTCCCGGAAACTGACCACCCACACCCGCTGATTGGGATAACGCTCCTGATTCGGATGATCCAGAGTCAACATCAGGCCACCCTGCTCAATTGCCGAAAGAATCTCTTCGAACGAAACGTCGCGCTTTTGTTTCAGTTCGAGATTTTTCTCTGCATTCCAGCGAATCGGCTTTTGTGCTTTCACTGGCTGATTATATCGCTGTGTGCCTTATGTTCTCATGTGTAAACAGCCCGTCGCGCGAAATGCCTGTATCGCGCGCCTTTGCGTCATGCCGCGTGCGCAGGCTTTTCGCTGCCAGGGCACTGCGTATCAGACTGCCGTCGCCGGG